>CAYVBN010000375.1:0-2751 GCA_964449645.1 uncultured Hyphomicrobiales bacterium | reverse complement strand
GGTGCCGGGGACCGGGCTGCTCGCCGCCTGCATCCCGGGGATGTTCGACGCCTGGATGCTGCTGCTGCGCGACTACGGCACCTTGCGGCCCGCGGACGTGCTCGCGCCGGCAATCTTCTATGCGCGCGAGGGGCATCCGCTGGTCGAGCGCGCAAGCGCGACGATCGCCACGGTCGAGGATCTCTTCCGCGAGCATTGGCCGACCTCGGCGGCAGTCTATCTGCCGGACGGTCGCGTGCCCGAGCCCGGCGTGCTGTTCCGCAATCCGGCCCTCGCCGATACCTACACGCGCGTGCTCAAGGAGGCGGAGGTCGCCGGCGCCGACCGCGAACGGCAGATCGAACGCGCGCGCCAAGTCTGGTCGCAAGGCTTCGTCGCAGCGGCGATCGATCGCTTCTGCCGCACGCAGGAGGTCATGGACGTCAGCGGGGAGCGCCATCGCGGCGTCCTCACCGGCGACGACATGGCGCGCTGGCAGGCGCATGTCGAGGAACCGCTCACCTACGACTATGGCCGTTACACGCTGTGCAAAGCCGGAACCTGGAGCCAGGGCCCGGTGATGCTGCAGCAGCTCGCGCTGCTCAAGGGCTTCGATCTCGACGGACTCGATCCCAAGGGGCCGGATTTCATCCATCTGCAAGTCGAATGCGCGAAGCTTGCTTACGCGGATCGCGAGACCTTCTACGGCGACCCGAAGTTCGCCGAGGTCCCGATCGGCATGCTCCTGTCGGACTCCTACAACGCCGAACGGCGCAAGCTGATCTCGCAGACCGCCTCGCTCGAGCTCAGGCCCGGCACGATCCCGGGCTATGGCGCAACGGTCTCGGTGCGGCGCGAGGAAGGCCGGCGCGCCGCCGTCGGCAGCCTCGGTGCCGGCGAGCCCACCGTCGGACGCCTCGGCGAGGTCGTCGGCGACACCGTGCACTTCGATATCGTCGACCGGGCCGGCAACATGGTGTCGTCGACGCCGTCGGGCGGCTGGCTGCAATCCTCGCCGGTCATTCCCGAGCTCGGTTTCGGCCTCGGCACGCGCGGCCAGATGTTCTGGCTCGACGAAGGCCATCCGGCCGCGCTCGCGCCCGGGAAGCGGCCGCGCACGACGCTGTCGCCGTCGCTCGCGCTGCGCGACGGCGAGCCTTATCTCGCCTGGGGCTCGCCCGGCGGCGATCAGCAGGACCAATGGACGACGCAGTTCTTCCTGCGCCACGTCCATGCCGGCCTCAATCTGCAGGAGGCGATCGACGCGCCGGCCTGGCACTCGGAGCACTTTCCGATCTCATTCTGGCCGCGCACCGCGCGCCCGGGCGTGCTCGTGGTCGAAGGCCGGCTCCCGCGCGAGACGATCGAGGAGTTGCGGCGCCGCGGCCACGTCGTCGAGGTCGGCCCCGACTGGTCGGAGGGACGTCTGACCGCAGCCTCGCGCGTCGGTCCGCGGCGGCGCGCCGCCGCCAATCCGCGCGGCATGCAAGGTTACGCAGCGGGACGGTGATTTCGAACTCGCTCAAGATTGCTGACGTTGCCCGGACGCGCTGCGGCACGAAGTGATGCAGCGCAGATCCGGGGGCCACAAAATCAAGCCCCTGGAACGGAAAAGTGGTCCCCGATCTGCGCCGCGCGAGACGCGCTGTGGTGCGGGCCCGGACACGAGAGCCGTAGCCGCTCAGGCGGCGTCCCAATCGGGCAGGATCGCGCCGCCGACGCCCTCGAAGGCGCCCGGCACCAGTTCGGCGACGAGGAGGCGGCTCGGGTCGACGGGTCCGGGCATTTTCGCCCGCCCCTTGGGAATGCGCGAAAATCCCGCACGGGCGTAATAAGGCTCGTCCCCCACCAGGACGACGAGCCGGTGCCCCTTGCCCCGCGCCTCGACCAGGGCCCGCTCGATCAGCGAAAAACCGATCCCCCGGTCGCGGACCGGGGGCTCGACGGTGAGCGGGCCGAGCAGCAGCGCCGGGGTCGTACCGATGCGCACCGGCGACAGACGGACCGAGCCGACCAGCAGCGTGCCGATCCGCGCGATGAACGACAGGTCGAGCCGGTGCGAAACCCCTTCGCGAATCCTGTAGGCGGTCCGCGCGTATCGGCCGGGGCCGAACGTGCGCTCGTGCAACCGGTCGATCGCGGCCGCGTCCTCCGCCGTTTCCGGCAGAATGGTGAGAGAGAGGTCGGTCATGGATTCGTCGATCGGACGGCGCTACGCACGCAATCTGTTTTGCGATGTGAGCATGATCTTGTCCGAAAACCGGTGCCCACGTGCCGGGGCCATACTCTAGCATTCGGCGGCACGCCGGTCCATGCCCGGGTTCGCGGGCAATCAACATGTCCGCAAAGGCATTGGCCGCAAGCCACCTGCCCCGAGGCGTCTCGCGATGATCGTCGCCGAATTCTATTCGTAATATTCGGGCGCCATCTTGAGCGTGTCGCGCTGCGCCTTGTCGTGATTGATCCAGAGCTGGGCGTGCTCCTGCGCCAACACGTCCGCGATGCGCTGCATCGAAGCCAGCGTTTTCTCCTTGTCGAAATTCCCCGCCGGCACGCCGCGGTTCTCCCAGTTGCTCTTGAAATGCACCGCATCGCCCGAGAGCAGGATGGCGCCGGTCTTCGGCAGCTTCACGAGCAGCGACTGGTGACCGGGCGTGTGGCCGGGCGTCGAGAGGATTCGCACGCTGCCGTCGCCGAACACGTCATGGTCGCCTTCGAGTTTCGTCACCGGGTGCTCCGGCTTGAAGCGCGGACCGCCGGAAGCGCCCGGCC
>CAYVBN010000374.1:0-3598 GCA_964449645.1 uncultured Hyphomicrobiales bacterium | reverse complement strand
GTGCTGATCGACGGCGATCTGCACGTCTGGGAATCTCTGGCGATCCTCGAATACGCCGCGGAGACATTTCCCGAAGCGCAGTTGTGGCCGGCGGACCGCGCCGCGCGGGCGCACGCACGCGCGATCTCCAGCGAAATGCATGCGGGATACGCGCCGCTGCGCCGCCACTGCCCGATGAACATGTGGCGCCCGGTCAGGAAACGCACGCTGACGCCCGAAGCCGCCGCCGACGCCGCACGCATCGACGCGCTGTGGAGCGACTGCCGTCAGTGCTTCGGCGCCGCCGGGCCGTTTCTGTTCGGCCGCTTCTCGGCGGCCGACGCCATGTATGCGCCGATCGTATCTCGTTTCCACACTTACGCGGTCGATGTCGGCGCGGTGTCGCGCGCCTATATGGATGCCGTCATGGCGCTTCCCGCATGGCGCGAATGGCAAGCGGCCGCGCTCGCCGAGCCGTGGGTGATGCAGGGCAACGAGGTCGATTGGCCGGAGGTGCTGCGGGGGTGAATCTCGGGGGTCCGTGCCGTCGCCTCGCACGCGGAGTTTTAGACCGACCAAAGCGCGCCCGTACACTTCACCTCTCCCGGCGGGTGAGGGGCTTTTGCTCATGTATGGCGCGATGGACTTCCCATCTTCCAGAACAAGTTCGTTCGGTCCCTCACTCGATTTCTCGCTGCGCGCGAAATCGACCTCTCCCCAACGCGGAGAGGTGAGGAGAGAGTGCGGTCGCACTCTCGTGTCCGGGTTGGAAGACTCGATTGAGCGCGGACCTGAAGCTGCGACATGCTTCGTGGCATTGATCGCGCTCACGTCACCGCGGGCGGCGCCAACACCTCGATGTCGGTGACGACGTCGATCACGACGGGACGCTCCGCGCGCAGCGCCTTCTCGATCGCCGGTCCGATCTCGCCGGGCTTCTCGACGCGGATGCCGAGCGCGCCCATGTCGGTCGCGATGCGGGCGAAGTCGACCTGGTTGAACGTCCACAGCTCGCGGCCGCGCGCCGTCTGTTCGCCCCCGTAGGCGCGATCGAAGCCGCGCTTCGACTGGTTGCCGCCGCCGTTGTTGTTGACGACCGTTACGGTGTTGATGCCCCAACGCACCGCGGTTTCGATCTCGCCGATGTGATACCAGAAGCCCGCGTCGCCGGTGAACACGATGACCGGCCGATCCGGCGCGGCGCATTTCGCCCCGAGCCCCGCCGAAAACGCCCAGCCGAGATGGCCGGCGCTGCGCATGTAGCTCTGGCGCGGGCTTCTCAGGTCGTACATGCCGCCCATCCACATGCCGGCGTGCCCCGTGTCGACGACCACGATGCCGTCCTCGGGCACGTGGCGCGTCAGCTCGGCGCAAATGCGCTCGGGCCGGATCGGCACCGCACCGGAGGTGAGCACCGGCTCGTATTTGGCATACCATTCGCGGCAGATCGCCTGCACCTCGGCGATCCACGGCGCGCGCCGCGCGGCGGTCGCACGGTCGGCCTCTTCGAGCATCTGCGTGAGCGTCACCTTGGCGTCGCCGTTGACGCCGGCCTGCAGCGGATAGTTGCGGCCGATCGCTTCCGGATCGATGTCGATCTGGATCGCCGGCGTGCCGATCTTCGGCACCGCCCAAAAATGCGTGGTCATGCCGCCGGTCTCGCTGCCGATGAAGCACACGAGATCGGCGCGGTTGACCACCCGGTTGGCGCTCTCGCGCGAATAGGTGCCGACGACCCCGACCGACAGCGGATGATTGCCGGGAATCGAATCCTTGCCGTTGAGCGAGGCGGCGACGGGGATCTGCAGCGCTTCGGCAAGCGCCACCAATTCCTTGGCGGCGGCCGAGGCGCGCACGCCGCCGCCGGCGACGATCACCGGGCGCTCGGCCTGCGCCAGCAATTCGACGGCCGCGACCACGCTCTGCCGGTCCGGCTGCGGCCGGAACGGCGGCACGCCCTCGAATTGCGGCTCGACCAGCGGCTCCATCTCGGCTTCTTCGGCGTCGACCTGCCCCTCGTTGCCGCGGAACTGCAGATGCACCGGGCCCGGGCAGCCGGTGACGGCGACGCGGAACGCCTGCCGCACCATGTCGGGAAACCGCGAGACATCGTCGACGGTGGCGTTGAACTTGGTCACCGGCTCGAACGCCGGCACGTCGTCGACCTCCTGGTAGACCTTGCGGAACTTGGTCGACGGATCGCGCCCGCCCGTGAAGGCGATGACGGGCGAATGCGCGAGCCACGCGTCGCGCAGGCCGGCGGCCAGATTGAGCGCGCCGATCACCTGCGCCATGCAGATGCCGGGCTTGCCCGAGGCGCGCGCATAGCCGTCGGCCATGTAGGCGGCCGACTTCTCGCCGTGCGTATGGATGCGCTTGATCGAGGTGCGCTTCTCCATCTCGGCGAAGGTGCGGCGCAGCACCGCCGGCACCATGAACACGTGGGTGACGCCGTAGCCGGCGAGCATGTCGGCCAGCACCTGCGCGCCGGTCATCTTGGGGCGATTGTGTCCGAGCATCTGTTTGCTTCGCGTGTGTTTGCAAAGGTTGTTATTTGATCGCCAGCGGATTGGTCGGCGAGCCGACCGCGCCGGTGATCGGAATAGCCGGCGCGACGAACATGAATTCGTAGACCTTGTCCTTCGCGCAGTCCTCGGCGAGGTCGCCCAGAAAGAAGATCTCGCCCATCGTCAGACCCATGATCGGGATGGTGATCCAATGCCACGGCTGGTTGATGCCGGGCTCGGATTCGTTCGGCCGCACCTCGCAGCCCCATGTGTCGCTGGCGATCGCCGCGATCTCGGTGCGGTGGATCCATTCCAGGGTCTCGAAGGCGAAGCCGGGCGCGTCGCCGCCCGGATAGCCGTCCCAGTTTCCGGCCGCGAGCTTCGCTTCCATCTGCCCGGTGCGCACGATGACGTAATCGCCGCGCTTCACGGTGACGCCCTGCGCCTTGGCGGCGCGGTCGAGGTCCTCGCAGGTGATGCCGTAGCCATCGTCGAGCACGGTCTTGCCGAGGACGCGGGCGACGTCGAGAAACACACCGCGGCCGACCATCTTGTTTTTCGTCTTCTCGATCCCGCATTTCTGCGCACCGAACGACGTTACCTCGCGGCAGTCGTAGCCGTTCCACATGTAGTTTTCATAGAACACGTGGCCGAGCCCGTCCCACTGCGTGCCGCACTGCAGCGGCATCACCACCATGTCGTCGGCGGCGCGGATGCCGCGATGGTCGAGCACGCCCGAATAGGCGTCGGTGCCCGTGCGCAGCATGACGTGCAGTGGATTGATGCGGCCGAGCGAGGGATATTTGCTCTTGGCGCCCTGCGGACCATGTTGATCGAAATTGAGCGCGAGCGAGATCACCTTGCCCTGGCGCACGAGCTGCGCGGCGGCGATGATGTCTTCCGGGCGCGTGTAATTGAGGGTGCCGATCTCATCGTCCTTCCCCCACTTGCCCCAATTTTTGTATTTCTCCGCTGCGTCACGCAGGTCCTGGCGCGTGAGTTTGCGTGCGGCCATCGGCGTTCTCTCCCCGGTAATTGATTCAGCGATAAACAGCGGCGAGCCTACACCGGCCGGGGCGCGGCCGGAAGACTTCACCACAGAGGCACAGAGG
>CAYVBN010000373.1:0-2975 GCA_964449645.1 uncultured Hyphomicrobiales bacterium | reverse complement strand
TACGCCGCCAAAGCGAACGACGAGATTCTCGCGCTGGCGATGATCGAAACGAGTACGGGGCTCGCCAACCTCGACGCCATCCTGAAGGTTGACGGTCTCGATGGCATCTATATTGGCCCGGCCGATCTTTCGCTGTCGCTCGGGTTGCCCGGACGTCTCGACCCGACCGAGCCGAAGGTCGTTACCGCAATGGATACGATCCTTGCCAAGTGCAAGGCCGCGGGCCGGCGCTGCGGCGTCCACACCGGCTCGGTCGAATACGCCCAGGATATGATCAAGAAGGGCTACGACGTGGTAACGGTGCTGGGCGACAGCCGCATTCTCGCCTCGGCCGCCCAAGCCATCGTCAAGAGCGTGAAGGGCGAGGCCAAGGGCGGCCTTTCCAGCAGCACATACTGAGAACCGCCCCACCAGACCGCCGCCGAACGGCCCGACATGGCCGGCTTTTCCAGCAACGGAATCATGAATTGACTTGCCCTGCGGCGATCACCGGCCGCACGTTTGGCGCGGCATTCGTGTCTCCGTTGCAAGGCAGAACACATGCAGACCTACAAGATCGCGGCCATCCCGGGCGACGGCATTGGCACCGAGGTGATTGCCGCCGGGATCGAAGTGCTGTCGGCGCTCACGCAGCGTGACGGCCGGTTCGAATTCAAGTTCGATCATTTCGACTGGGGCGGCGAATATTACAAGAAGCACGGCCGGATGATGCCGGAGAACGGGCGCGACCTGATCAGGCATCATGATGCGATCCTGTTCGGCTCCGCCGGGCACCCGGACATCCCGGATCACGTCACGCTCTGGGGCCTGCGTCTCGCGATCTGCCAGCCCTTCGACCAGTACGCCAATGTGCGGCCGACGCGCATCCTGCCCGGCATCACCTCGCCGCTCCGTCGCGTGAACGGCCAGGAGCTCGATTGGGTGATCGTGCGGGAGAACTCGGAGGGGGAATATGCAGGCGTCGGCGGCCGAGTGCACCAAGGCTCACCGTTGGAGGCCGCCACCGACGTGGCCATGTTCACGCGTGCCGGCGTCGAGCGCATCATGCGGTTCTCCTTCCGGCTAGCGCGCTCACGTCCGCGCAAGCGGCTGACCGTCGTCACCAAATCGAACGCCCAGCGGCACGCGATGGTGATGTGGGACGAAATCGCGGCGCAGATCGCTGCCGAGTTTCCGGACGTGACATGGGACAAGATGCTGGTCGACGCCATGACCGTGCGCATGGTCATGCGCCCGGAAAGCCTCGACACGATCGTGGCGACGAACCTGCACGCCGATATCCTGTCGGATCTCGCGGCGGCGCTGGCCGGCTCGCTCGGCATCGCCCCGACCGCGAACCTCAACCCCGAACGCACCTTCCCGTCGATGTTCGAGCCGATCCACGGCTCGGCCTTCGACATCATGGGCAAGGGAATCGCCAACCCGATCGGCACCTTCTGGTCGGCCGTCATGATGCTCGACCACCTGGATCGGAAAGATGCCGCCGGCCGCCTGATGAACGCGATCGAGCGGGTGACGGCCGATTCGCGCTTCCACACGCCGGATCTCGGCGGCACGGCCAGAACCGCGGACGTCACCGCGGCTGTGGTCGAGGCGATCTACGGCGCGAATGTGTGAGGAGCGCCGCGGGGCAAGGGCTTGGGTCACGTCCCGGCAGAAACCGCAAGAGCCTATGTCTGAAGGGCCACGCCGGGGAAGAAAGCGCTCCAACAGGGACCGCCTGGCGCCACATCCCTTTCATCGCCGGCCGGGCCGGATAGGCCAACGAAAGGCTGGCAGGCCGGACAGAAATGCACAGTCCGCGAAGGCCACGCAGATTTGTAGATGACATGGCGCACGTCTGCGTCTAATAGCGAGGCGAGTCTGCGTCAAATTAGCACAACGATGCCAGCAAGCCCGTTCCGCCTCGGTCGCTCCTTCACCGGCCTCGGTCTCTTCGCAACCAAACCCATCAAGCGGCGAGCCTATATCGCAACCTATCGCGGGCGACGCATTCCCAACGAGGAAGCCGACCGGCGCGAGGCCCGCGGCGCGAGGTACATGTTCAAATTGAACCGCCACTGGACCATCGACGGCTCGCCGCGATGGAACGTGGCGCGCTACATCAATCATTCCTGCCGTCCGAATGCCGAGCCGATCACCCGCAAGGGCCGGATCGTCATCATCGCATTGCGCCGCATCGAGCCGGGGGAGGAAATCACCTACCACTACGGCACCGAATATCTCGAATATTTCCGCCAGAACGGCGGCTGCAAGTGCGTGACCTGCCGGAAGCGAGCGGCCACCCGCCGGAAGAAACTGAAGGAAGCGCGCCGCGGTCAGCGACAGAAATCGACGCGTGCCCGCCGGCCGCGGAAGCGGAAATGACCGGCCGGCGCGAGATCAGGCCCGCCGGCGCCTGATCGGATTGCGATCCGGCAGGACCTGCCGCCAGACTGCAACTGCCGGCATCGTGCTGCTGCTCCCGGAAAAACGAACTACCCGCGCTTTCCCCAGCGCCGTCGCATATCGCCGACGATCACCCGCGCCGCATTGTGGCCCGGCGCCCCGGTCACTCCGCCTCCCGGATGCGCACCCGACCCACAGTGATAGAGGCCCTTGATCGGGCCGCGATAGTCCGCATAGCCAAGCATCGGACGGGCAGAGAAGAGCTGGTCGAGCGAAAGCGCGCCGTGGAAAATGTCCCCGCCGATCAGGCCGAAATCCCGCTCGAGATCGAGAGGGCTCAAGACTTGTTGCCCAATCACGCTGGCGGCGAACCCGGGCGCATACCGATCGACCGTTTCGATCATGAGGTCGGCGACGGCGTCGCGATGCTGATCCCATGATGCGCCGTCGGGCAACTGGGGCGCAACATGCTGGCAAAAGAGACTTGCCACATGAGCACCGGGAGGCGCGAGGCTGTCATCGAGAGTCGACGGGATCAGCATTTCGATGATGGGCTCGCGGCTCCATCCGGAGGCGCGCGCATCGTG
>CAYVBN010000372.1:0-4639 GCA_964449645.1 uncultured Hyphomicrobiales bacterium | reverse complement strand
GAGCTGGCGCAGATGATCCGGCAGCCAGGCGCCAATGCCAACCCCTACGTGCCGATCATCATGCTGACCGGACATTCCGAGCGCAAACGTGTGGTCGCCTCGCGTGATGCCGGCGTCACCGAATTCCTGGCGAAGCCGATCTCCGCCAAGCTGCTCTATCAGCGTAACCAGAACGTCGAGCAGAACCCGCGCCCGTTCATCAAGACCAAGAACTACTTCGGCCCCGACCGGCGGCGCAACACCAACCCGAACTACGTCGGCCCCGAGCGGCGCAAGGGCGGCAAGGCCGACGTCATTCGGCAGCAGCCGCTGCTCGACAAGGCGAAGATCCCCAGTTGAGGTGGAGGAGTCTCGGAGCATGGCGCAGGGGAAGTCAGATACCGCGTCGGTGGCGACCTACGCCGATCACGAGGTGATCACGCCGCCGAACGATCTGCGCAAGGCCGTCACGCGCGCGACGAGCGTGGACGACGACCCGATCGCGCGTGCCGAGAAGGCGCTCGATGAGCTCTCGGACGAATTCTCGACCTGGATGAACAACGAATGCGAGCGGCTCGATCAGGCGCGCCGGCGCGTTCATGAGACCGGCCTGCAGGGCGACGCACGCGAACGGCTGTTCCACGCCGCGCACGACATCAAGGGCGAGGCGGCGACCTTCGGTTATCCGTTCGCGGCGGCGGTTGCCGAAAGCCTGTGCCGGCTGATCGAGCACACGCCCGACCTGAAGCGCGTGCCGCTGACGCTGGTCGATCAGCACGTCGACGCGGTGCGCGCCATCACCCGCGAGCACGCCGCGCCGGACGCCGAGAAGGTCGCAAGCGAGCTGGCGCAGCGTCTGCGGCAGGTGACCGACGAGTTTCTGCTCGAAGAGAACAAACACCGGCTCGACGAGCTCGACGGCGTTCTCGGCCCCCCGCTTGCGCCGGAAGCGACCGGCGAGTGAGCGGCAACGGTTGCATCCGTCGTCACGCGCAATAGTGAAGCGGATCGCGCGCCGGGCTGCGTGCTGACGGCGGAATACGCATGCGCCATTCCGCCCTTCCCTCCTCGGCAAGGTCTGCAGACCGACAAATAAAATAAACAGCCGATAGATCCGACGCAGATCCGCGCCTATGCCGCCGCGCGCTCCGCCGCGTCGAAGCCGATGTAATCGTCGGCGACGAGCTCCTCGCAATAAAGCCGCGCTTCCTCGCGTGCGGCCTCGGTTGCAAAGCGCCGGAGCAGAATGAGCAGCGGCTCGATCTCGCCGACCGGGGCATCGCCGCAGCCGGTGAGCACGCGCTCGATCATGCGGCGCTTGAGCCGGCTCGCACCGCCCAGTTCGCCGAAGCTGCCCGCCTCGCGCAAGGCGCCGACCGCCTCGCGGAAGGCCGGGTAGGTCGAGGCCGGCAATCCGGCACGCTCGAACAGCGCGCGGAATCCGGCATTGCCCCGGTCGTGCACGAGGCCGCGCACGCGCCCGAGCGGCAGGCCCGAGAGTTCGGCGAGCGCCTCCTCGAACATCACCACATTGCCCGAGAGGAGCGCGCGCAGCACGAGCCCGGCGGTGAGCTGGCCGGTGTGGCGCAGATGGCGGATGAGCGGACGCACCTCGGTGCCGAGCGTGTCCGCAGCAAGCGCGATGGTCGCCTTCTCGCACGCCTCCTTGGCGACGCGCTCTGCGCGGTCGCGTCCCAGCCATTCGCGGCCGGCGACGAATTCGGCGAGCGCCTGCGCGAGCTTGGACACGAGCGCCTGGCGCGTCGCGGCGGGCAGGTCCTCGCGCCCGAACAGCACCTCGCGGATCGCCCCCAGATGGCCGAACCGTTCGACGATGCGGTCGACCGAGAACGTCGCGATGGCGGCCTCGGGGTTCTCGAGCAGCACCAGGCAGGCTTCGGGCGATCCCACCTCGGCGACGGCCGCCGCCACAGAGCAGGGAAGCTCCCGCCGCCCGGCAATCGCGATCTGCACCGCACCGTCGCCGAGCGCCACGAAGTCCACGAGTTCCGCGTCGATGAACAAGGGCGAGCGGGCGAGCACCAATGCGGCGATTTCCGGCTGGTCGCCGGCGAGCGCGTGAATGACGGCCGGGGGCGCTTCCGCACTCGCGGCCAGGGCCTCGGCCATCGCCCGCCGCACCAGGGGCGAACGGTCGTCGAGCAGCATGATCATCGCGCCTTCGGCGGCCGCTCGGTCGTCGGGCGAGAGGTCGGAGTAAAGATAGGCCCGCGCGAGCGCGCTCGTGGCTTCGGCCCGCTCACCGGCGGAGGCAGTGCGTACCCAATGAAGGAATTGCCGAACGATCATGCTGCAAGACGTCGCGCACCTGTGAGCCGATTCAAATCCCGCGTCGGAGCCTGATGGCCGCCTCGACCCTCCCATCCTACCGGCGGCGCATTAACAAAGGGTTCACCATAAAGAACCCATCGCGCCTCCCGCAGGGGCGCTCAATTGCGTCCGAAAATCCCGCGCGCATTGGTCGGATGATCCTGGAATAGCGCGAGCGCCGCAGGGCCTTCCTTCGAAGGCGCATCGACCGGCTGCGGCGAGGCCGTGAGCGCGGCGGCGACCTGCGGACGGGACGTCCACAGGTCACGCACCACCTGGGAGATCGGAGCCCGGTCGTCGCGGTAGAGGCTCTGGAACTTGGGTCCCATATCGGCGGGGGCCGCTTGCGTCTGCGCCAGGGTGCTTGCGGTGAACGCGGCTGCGGGTGCCCCCTGGCTGCTCGCCGGATCGGTCGCCGCGCGCGCATTGGCATAGCGCCCGACAAGCTCGGCATAGACTTCCGAGGTGCTGCGGGCATGGCCCTGCCGGTCGTAGAAGATCGAGCGGTTCGTCTTCGCGGCGCTCGGAAAGGCGTCGGCCGCGCTCGCACCCGGGTTGGTGGCGGCAAGCGTGATCAGATTGGCGGCGCCGCCGACGCCGAGAAAATGCGCGATGTAGAGTTCGCCGTCGGTCGGATCGCGGCCGATGCGCTCGGCGAGCTGTTCGGCATTGCGGCGGGTAAAAGCGCCCGCCATCGTGGCGTTCGCGGTCGGATCGTCGCGCAACCCCAGGACCTGCTGACGCGCCGCCGGATCCGGCACCTCGTATTGCCCGGACGGGGTCTGCACGATCGCGTCGGCGTATTGGCCGTAGCCGAGCGCGGAGCCCACCGTCTTGAGGGTCGCGAGCCAGGTCTGCTCGATGAACTGGAAGAGCCCGCGCGCCGACGAGGTCGAGGCTTGCGCCTGCGGGTCGAGGCCCGATTCGACCCGGGCCGTCGCCAGCAGATAGTCGAAGCTCGCTCCCGTGCTCTGCGCGGCCTCGCGGATCGCGCCGGTCACGGCTCCGGGGGCGACTTTGCTCGAATTGTCGACCTGCATGAAGCGCGCCTTAGGGCGCGTTCCGATCCGGTTGAATCGAGAACGCGCCCTAAGCCCTGATATTTGGTCGCTTTTCCATGGCGAACCGGTTCCCGCTTCGCTGGAAAATGCTCTGGAGCCGGGCCGAGCCTGCCTCGTGGATTGGCACCGTGGACCAGTATGGTAAACGAGAGGTTAACGGCCATTGCGCGAGACAGGGACGGACCATGAGCCAGGCGACGGCGGTGCGGCACAAGCGCGGCGGGCTTTATTTCGAGGACTTCACGGTCGGCGAGCTCGTCGAGCACCGCTACACCCGCACCGTGACCCAGATGGACAACATGCTGTTCTCCAACATGACCCTCAACCCGCAGCCGTTGCACATCGACCGGCACTTCTGCGAACAGGAGACCGAATGGGGGCAGCCGCTGATGAATTCGCTGTTCACGCTCGGCCTGATGATCGGCATCTCGGTCTCCGATCTGACCGTCGGCACCACCATCGCCAATCTCGGCATGACGGAGGTGAAGTTTCCGCATCCGCTGTTCGAGGGCGACACCGTCCATTGCACGACGGAAGTGCTCAGCAAGCGGGAATCGAAATCACGCCCGGGCGCCGGGATCGTCGAGTTTCATCACCGCGCCTACAAGCAGGACGGCAGCCTGGTCGCCGAATGCAAGCGGCACGCTTTCATGCGCATGCGGCCGGCCGGGTGAGTCAGTCGCTCGACGGACTGAGGGAATGGACCGCAACCTTGCGGCGTTCCCGTATCCTCCTGCCCCGTGTCCCGGGCGCACCGCAGCGCGTGAGCGGTGCGGTGCAGCCCCCCGGGGAGCCACATCGGGCAATGGGCGCATCACGTCCTGTGGCCCCGGATCTGCGGTGCACCGCGCAATCAAAGTTTACGCAGATTGCGCAAGCTTATCTGCGCACTGCACCGCGTCCGGGGAGCGCAACATGGATTCTGTCTCCAGCAGAATGCATTCGTCACCAAGGCGTGCTGCCGGCCTCGAAAATCTGCTTCTCAATTTGAATTTGATGAGTGACGCACCATGCGATCCCTTCTCTTCGTTCCCGCCGACAGCGACAGAAAGCTCGACAAGGCGCTCGGATGCGGCGCGGACGTCGTGATCGTCGATCTCGAGGATTCGATCGCGCCGGAGGGCAAGGCGGCGGCGCGTCGAAGCGCAGCCACCTTTCTGGAGCGGGCCGGACAGCTCGCCGCGCGCCCTCGCCTCTTCGTGCGCCTCAACGGCCTGCAGACCGGGTGGACGGACGATGACCTCGACGCGATCGTGCCGGCGCGTCCG
>CAYVBN010000371.1:0-2043 GCA_964449645.1 uncultured Hyphomicrobiales bacterium | reverse complement strand
ATCTTCGGCGCTTCTCCGCGGTGGAGAAAGATCGGCAAGGAGCGGGACCCATCCTTGACGCCCGGCTGCCGCACAGGCGAGCATTGATCAGGTTGCGCCGTGGCTCAGCGCGCTCGACAGCAGGCTTGGGGGATGGCAGATGCCAGCGCGTCGAAACGAGTGTGCGTTGGTTTCGCGCGTTCATCTGCTGGCCGTTTTTCTGTTCGTCTTATTGTCTGCTTCGGCGCACGCACAATCCCCGCCGTCGGTTACGGCGCCGGAAGCCATGCCGATGCGCTTCGAATGGGTGCATGAAGGTCCGGAAGCCGACTGTGCCGGTCACTGCCGATACTGGATCGCCGCAACGGGCGCGGTGACCAAATGGACGCGGCAGGCCTTCGACGTCTTCATTCACACTCACGACGTCAGGGGCGCGACCATCGTGCTCGACTCGAATGGCGGATCGGTCGGTGACGCGCTGACGCTCGGGCGCGCGTTTCGACGGCTGGGGCTCACCACCACGGTCGGAAAAACGATCAAACTGCCGTCGGACGGCGGCGAGGAACGGGCCACGCTCTCACCCAACGCGTATTGCGCGTCGGTCTGTGTCTATTTGCTGCTCGGCGGCCTGCATCGCCACGTGCCCGACGAGGCGCGGCTGTTCGTGCACCAGGTCTGGCCGGCAACGAAGCGCACGGATGCGTTGACGGCGAATTATCCCGCCGCCATGCTGGTCGGCATGCAGCGCGTGCTCGGCAAGCTGGCGCGCTACACCGTCGAAATGGGCGTCGATATCGAATTGTTCGAGCTGAGCACGCACGTTCCGCCGTGGGAGGCGATGCGCCCGCTCACGCGCGACGAGCTGCGCCGCTTGCGTGTTCAGACGGACGACAGCGCCTTCGGCGAGAGCGCACCGCGACTGAACGCCGATGGTGCGCTGCCTGCGGCCCCGGCAGCTCAGAGTCCGGCGGCGCTCAAGCCTTGACGCGGACGGGGCGGAGCAGGAAGGCGGGGAGATGCGAGGCGTCGCTGTCCTCGCGGTGAGGCGGACGCTCGGGACGGGGCCGGGGAGAGGTTGGCCGCGTGCGTGCGGCCTCGAGTGAAGCAACTTTGGCGGGAGCCCGTTCGGGAGCCCGTTCCTGGGCGGGCGCGCGCTCCTGACGCTCTTGACGGCGCTCCTGGCGCGGCGACTTGGCACCGCTGCGGCCGTTGCGCCCGCGCGGGGCGTGCTCGCGATGGTGCTGCGGCGCCTCCTCGGAACCGGCCGGCTCGCCGGTCCACGGGATCGACTGGCCGATCAGGCTTTCGATCGCCGCCACGGCCTTCTGGTCGGCCGGCGCGGACGTCACGATCGTGATGGCGGTGCCGGTGCGTCCGGCGCGGCCGGTGCGTCCGATGCGGTGGACGTAATCGTCCGCGTGATGCGGGACGTCGAAGTTGAACACGTGGCTGACGGCCGGGATGTCGAGCCCGCGGGCGGCGACATCGGAGGCGACCAGCAGAGCCACCTCGCCCTTGCGGAACTGGTCGAGCGCCGCCATGCGGGCGGTCTGGTCCATGTCGCCGTGCAATGCCACCGCCGAGAAGCCGTGGCGCAGGAGCGAGCGATGGAGCTGCGCCACCTCGCGCTTGCGGTTGCAGAAGATGATGGCGTTCTTCAGCGCCGGATCGGAGCGGATGAGCCGGCGCAGGGTCTCGCGCTTCTCATATGACTCGCGCCCGCTCTTCACGAGCTGCTGCGTGATCGTGGTGACGGTGGTGGCCGGCCGGGCCACCTCGACGCGCACCGGATTGTGCAGGAACTGCTCGGTGATGCGCCGGATCTCCGGCGGCATGGTGGCGGTGAAGAACAGGGTCTGGCGGGTAAAGGGAACGAGCTTGCAGATGCGCTCGATGTCGGGAATGAAGCCCATGTCGAGCATGCGGTCGGCTTCGTCGATGACCAGCAGCTCGACGCCGTTCATCAGCAGCCGGCCGCGTTCGAAATGGTCGAGCAGGCGGCCCGGCGTGGCGATCAGGACGTCGACGCCGCGCGTCAGCTTCGTGTCCTGGTCGTCGAACGAC
>CAYVBN010000370.1:0-1634 GCA_964449645.1 uncultured Hyphomicrobiales bacterium | reverse complement strand
ATTTCCTGATTAAGCCACGCACCCCCAAAAATTCCGGATCACTAAACCGCGCGCTCAATTTGCAGCGCGCCATAATTTTGCGCGCCCGCAGCACACGCGCGCTCGATCAAGCGTCGAAGATGGGAGAAAAATCTCAGCGCGCAGCGTTCGCACGTCGCGCGCGGCGCAAGCTCTGCGCTGCGCGACGATCAGCCGATCGGATTCCAGGTGCCGTCCGGATTGCGGCAGGCGGTGCCGCGTGCCGTCTGCGGCTGACCGTCGATGTAGACCGTGTGCGTGTACTGCCGGCAGTTCATCCCGTTCTGCTGATAGGCGGGGCCCGGCACGACGGTGCCGTGGCGGCCTGAATCGGGATTGCTCCAGGTCACGGGTGCGCCCGACGGTCCGGTCTCGAGCGCCTCCATCTGTGCCGCGTACGCGCGTTGGCGATCGTCGTCGTCGAGCGCCGCACCGATGCGATTGCCGATCAGGCCGCCGATGGCGGCGCCGGCCACGCTGGCGGCGATCCGTGATCCCGCGCTGCCGCCGATGGTGGAGCCGATCGCAGCCCCGGTCAGGGCGCCGACCAGCGTGCCCGTATTCTCCTTCGGCCCGGTGCCGGTCGTGGGATTGCCCGCGCACGCCGTGACGGCCAGAGCAGCCGTGACGGCAGCGATCAGTTTTGGTGCGGACATTGCGCCCCCCGCATTCGTCGTGCGCACCGACCGGCGCGCGGATCATGCGCTAGCAGAACCGGGCAATTCGGGCAAAACTCTGTCGTCCCACGGGAATGCCGCAATCAGGCAGCCGGCAGGACGAGCTCGGCATGCAATCCGCCGATCGGTGCGTTTCCGAGCGTGAGGCTTCCGCCGTAGAGCGCCGCGAGCTCCACCACGATCGAGAGGCCGAGACCCGAGCCCGGCTTCGTCTCGTCGAGCCGCAGGCCGCGCTGCGCCACCTGTGCGCGCTCGACCGGGGTCAATCCCGGCCCGTCGTCCTCGACCACGATGCGGAGCACCTGCCTGGACGGGGCGGTGCCGGCCGGCTCTGCCGCCACCTCCACGCTCACGCGCGCGTGCGCCCACTTGCAGGCATTGTCGATGAGATTGCCGACCATTTCCTCGAGATCCTGGCGCTCGCCCTGGAAGCGCAATCCGGGCGGCGCATCGACGTCGATGGCGATCCCCCGCGTGCGGTGAAGCTTCTCCATGGTGCGCGTCAGCGCGGTGACGACCGGCTGCACCTCCGTCACGGTTCCGACCACCGTGACGCGCGCCGCGAGATGGGCACGCTCGAGATGGCGCGTGACCTGATCGCGCATGATCGCGGTTTGCTCGCGGACCTTTTCGGCGAACGGTTCGCCGGCATGGGCCGTCGCTTCGTTGACCATGACGGAGATCGGCGTCTTGAGCGCATGCGCCAGATTGCCGACATGCGTCCGCGCGCGTTCAACGATCTGCCGGTTGGCCTCGAGCAGCGCGTTCGTTTCGCGGGCGAGCGGCTCGATCTCGACAGGGAAACGGCCTTCGAGACGCTCCGCCGATCCCGAGCGGATCGCCGCCAGTCCGTCCGAGATGCGCTTGAGCGGTGAGAGCCCGAACCGGACCTGAAACATCGTGGTGAGGAGCAGGACCACGGCGAGCACGCCGAACGTC
>CAYVBN010000369.1:0-3496 GCA_964449645.1 uncultured Hyphomicrobiales bacterium | reverse complement strand
CGCGAACGAACGTGATGCTCTATTCGCGCGTCAGTGATGCCCGCGGCAGGGCCGCATTCCGCGTGCTGGCGGCCGCGTTCCGCAGCATGGCGACGTGATTCGGCGAGGCGCGCCGTGCAGCACGCCACCTGCCAACGCTTACCTGTCCTTGAACCTGGCCGGACGCTTCTCGATGAAGGCCGCCATGCCTTCCCGGCGGTCCTCGGTGGCGAACAGCGCTTGAAACGCGCGCCGCTCGAAGCGGATGCCTTCCTCGAGCGAGGTCTCGAACGCGCGGTTGACCGCTTCCTTGGCGGCCATCAGGGACGGCAGCGACATTGCGGCGATCGTCTCGGCGGTCTTCATCGCCTCGCTCATCAGCTCACCGAGCGGCACGACGCGCGAGACGAGCCCGCAACGCTCCGCCTCGGCCGCGTCCATCATGCGGCCGGTGAGACAGAGATCCATCGCCTTGGCTTTGCCGACCGCACGCGTGAGCCGCTGCGTGCCGCCGATGCCCGGCAGGATTCCGAGCTTGATCTCCGGCTGGCCGAACTTGGCGTTGTCGGCGGCGATGATGACGTCGCACTGCATGGCAAGCTCGCAGCCGCCGCCGAGCGCAAAGCCCGCGACCGCCGCGACCACCGGCTTGCGCGCATGCGCGACCCGATGCCAGGTGGCGGCGAAATCGCCCAGATAGACGTCGAGAAACGACTTCTCCGCCATCTCCTTGATGTCGGCGCCGGCGGCGAAGGCCTTGTCCGATCCGGTGATGAGCATGCACTTGATTGCGGGATCGGCTTCGAATGCGTCCACGGCCGCGCCGAGCTCGCGCAACAGCGCCGAGTTGAGCGCGTTGAGCGCCTGCGGACGATTGAGGCGAATGACGCCGACCTTGTCTCTGGATTCGACCAGGATGGATTCGTAGCTCATCGGAAGACCTCGCTCCGTGTCTTCAGGTCGCGTTCTGTCACGACTGGAGCAGGATGACCATTGTTCGAGTCGTCATCCCGCTCTGACCCTTTGATTTGGGCATGATCTTTTCCGAAACCCGGAATCCACTTTCGGGATCATGCCACTCATTTCTGACAGGTCGGACAATAGAACGTCGAGCGGCCGCCTTGCACGATCCGCTTCACCGTGCCGCCGCATCCGGGCGTGACACAGGGCTCGCCCTCGCGATCGTAGACGCGAAAGTGATGCTGGAAATAGCCGAGCTCGCCGGTGGTAAGGCGATGATCGCGCAGCGAGGACCCGCCGGCGCGGATCGCCTCGTTCAACACCGCCTTTATGGCCTCGACGAGGCGCACCGCCGCCTCGGTCGGCTCGCCTTTTTTGTTGGCGAGGGTCGCCGCCGAACGCTTGGGGGACAAGCGCGCGCGATGCAGCGCCTCGCAGACGTAGATGTTGCCGAGCCCGGCGACGACTTTCTGGTCGGAGAGCGCCGCCTTGAGGCTCGTCTTCTTGCCGCGGCACGCGCGTGCCAGCATGGCGGCGTCGAACGCGTTGCCGAGCGGCTCGGGGCCGAGCGCGCGCATGAGCGGATCGTCGGCGAGCTCGGCGCGCGGGACGATCTTCATGAAGCCGAACCGGCGCGGATCGTTGAACGTCACCACGGCCCCGGACGACATGTGAAAGACGACGTGATCGTGGTTCGCCGCCTGCGACCGCTCGTGATGGAACGCGCCGGGCGTTCCGCTCTTGCCTTCGAGGTCGACGCGGAACGAGCCCGACATGCCGAGATGCATCATTAGCACGTCGCCGGAGGAGAGATCGGCCAGAAGGTACTTGGCGCGCCGGCCGAGCCCGGTCACGGTCTCGCCCTCGAGCTTCCCGGCAAATCCCTTCGGCAAGGGAAAGCGAAGGTCCGGCCGCCGCGCCTCTACCTTCAGGAAGCGCGCATCCTGCATGGTGGGCTCGAGCCCGCGACGAACCGTTTCGACTTCGGGAAGTTCAGGCATGGCGGCTGCCAACCCATAGCCGGACCGGACCATCCGGGAAAGCACCTTGCGGGCCGCCTTCCCCGATCATCTGGCCGAAGGCGTTAACCACGCGCCGGCGCGACCGTCCGGGCCGTCACGGGGCCGGGACGCTCGCGGTGGCAGCCGCCGATGGGGCGCGCTATGGTCGCCGCGCAAACGGAACAGAACGATGACCCGCCCCGGAGCCCGCGCCACCCATTTCGGTTTTAGAACGGTCGACGTCGCGGAGAAGCAATCGCTTGTCGACGACGTCTTCCATTCGGTCGCGCGGCGTTACGACCTGATGAACGACCTGATGTCGGGCGGCCTGCACCGCGCCTGGAAAAGCGCGCTCGTCACCGCCGTCAATCCGCCGCGCAGCGGGCGGCCGTTCGCCCTCATCGACGTGGCCGGCGGAACCGGCGATATCGCCATGCGGGTGATCGCCGCGGGCGGGACTGGCACGCAGGCGACCGTCGTCGACATCAACCGCGACATGCTCGAGGTTGGGCGCGAGCGCGCCGCAAGGCGCGGAACCGAACCGCATGATCCCGAAAAGTGGAGGCCGGTTTTCGGGCCAGATCATGCGCAAAATCGCATCGCCTTCGTCGAGGCGAATGCCGAGGCGCTGCCGTTCGCCGACCGGAGCTTCGACGCCTATACGATCGCCTTCGGCATCCGCAACGTTCCGCGCATCGAGACGGCGCTGGCGGAAGCCTTCCGGGTGTTGCGGCCGGGCGGGCAGTTCCACTGTCTCGAATTCTCCACCGTCGACGTACCGGGCCTCGACGCGCTCTATGATCTCTATTCCTTCAACGTCATCCCGACGCTCGGGCGCACGGTCGCGGGCGACGCGGAGGCCTATCGTTATCTGGTCGAATCGATCCGCCGCTTTCCCAAGCCGCAGATTTTCGCCGACATGGCGACGCACGCCGGCTTCCGCCGGGTGACGTACCGGCCGCTCACCGGCGGCATCGTGGCGCTGCATTCGGGCTGGCGGTTGTGATCTCGGCTCTCTCGCATCTGCTGCGCCTCGCCCGCGCAGGATTCGTCCTCGCGCGCGAAGGCACGCTCGGCGCGATCGACCCGGCGCTCGTGCCTCTGCCGGCGCGGCCTGCCGTGCGCCTGGCGCGGCTCCTCGAGCGGCGCACCGGCGCGAAGAGCGCCCACCGGCGGGCGAGCGCGCTCACCACCCTGGGGCCGACCTACGTGAAGCTCGGCCAGTTCCTGGCGACGCGGCCGGACGTGGTCGGCGTTGTGCTGGCGCGCGATCTCGAGAGCTTGCAGGACAAGATGCCGCCGTTCCCGCAGGCGGAGGCGGAAGCAACCGTCGCGCGCGCGCTCGGAATGCCGCTCTCGGCGGCGTTCTCCTCTTTCGGGCCGGCGGTGGCCGCCGCCTCCATCGCGCAGGTGCATCGGGCCGAAGTGGCGACGCCGTCGGGCCCGCGCGCCGTCGCCGTGAAGGTGCTGCGGCCCGGCGTCGAGCGTCGTTTCAAGGCCGATCTCGATGCCTTCTATTTCGCGGCGCGCCGGGCGGAAGCCGTTTCGGCCGAGGC
>CAYVBN010000368.1:0-12038 GCA_964449645.1 uncultured Hyphomicrobiales bacterium | reverse complement strand
GACGAGCTCACCGCCATGCGTATCGGGCCTGCGGCGCGGATCGTCACCCTGCTGTGGGACGCCCGCTTCAGCCTGACCACGACGCTGCTCGCCGGCTTCGGCCGCGCCGCGGCGGAGGTCGGCACCGTGATGATCGTCGGCGGCAACATCAACGGCTTCACCCGGACCATGACCACCGCGATCGCGCTGGAAACCTCCAAGGGCGATCTGCCGCTCGCGGTGGGGCTCGGGCTCGTGCTCATCTCCCTGATCATCGTGGTGAACGCGGCGGCGTGGGGCGTCCGGCGCGTGGCCGAGCTGCATGCGGGCTGAGCGATGCGCGCCCACCTCACCGACCTGCCGATCAGCTTCGCGGACGTCTCGGTCGTGGCGCGAGGCGTGGCCGTTCTTAACCGCATCTCGCTGGTGCTGGCGCCTGGCGCGCCGACCGTGCTTCTCGGTCCCAACGGCTCCGGCAAGACCTCTCTGATCCGCCTTGCCATGGGCCTGCTGGCGCCGACGTCCGGCCGCATCACCTGGGGAGCCCGTCCGGAGCTCGAAGGCCGCCGCACGGCCCTCGTGTTCCAGCGCCCGGTGATGTTGCGCCGGTCGGCTTCCGCCAACGTCGACTACGCGCTCTCGGCGGCGGGCGTGCCGCGCGCCGAGCGGTCGTCCCGCATCGGCGACCTCCTCGGCCGGGTCGGCCTGCGCGATCTCGGCGCGCGCCCGGCCCGACGCCTCTCGGGCGGCGAGCAACAGCGTCTCGCACTCGCCCGTGCGCTCGCGCGCGATCCGGAGGTTCTGTTTCTCGACGAGCCGACCGCCAGCCTCGATCCGCAGGCGACCAAAGCGGTCGAAGACATCATCCGCACGGTGGCCGCAAGCGGGGTCAAGATCGTCATGGCCACCCACGACCTCGGCCAGGCGCGCAGACTGGCCGCCGACATCGTCTTTCTGGTGGGCGGCCGTCTGGTCGAACACACCGAAGCCGAGCGCTTCTTCACCGCCCCCGCAACCCCCGAAGCCGCCGCCTTCCTGCGCGGTGATCTCGTGATCTGATCGAAAACCGGAGGAAAGTCATGCCAACTCGCCGTCTTGCCCTTGCCGCCATTGCCGGCCTCGCCGCCGTCATGGCCGGCGTCGCCACGCCCGCACCCGCCCAGGAAAAGTCGATCGTCGTGGCCTCGACGACCTCGACCCAGGACTCCGGGCTGTTCGGCTATCTGCTGCCGATCTTCAAGGCCAAGACCGGCATCAACGTGAAGGTGATCGCGCAGGGCACCGGCCAGGCGCTCGACACCGCCCGGCGCGGCGACGCCGACGTGGTGTTCGTCCATGCCAAGTCGGCGGAGGAGAAATTCCTCGCCGAGGGACACGGCGTGAAGCGTTACCCGGTCATGTACAACGATTTCATTCTCGTCGGCCCCAAGAACGATCCGGCCGGCGTTGCCGGGACCAAGGACATCGTCGCCGCCCTCAAGGCTATCAAGGCCAAGCAGGCGCCATTCGTCTCCCGCGGCGACCGCTCCGGCACCCATCTGGCCGAGCTGAAGCTATGGGGGGTCGCCGGCATCGACATCGCCAAAGAGAAAGGGTCGTGGTACCGCGAAATCGGACAAGGCATGGGGGCAACCCTCAATACGGCGGGCGCCATGTCGGCCTATACGATCTCCGATCGCGGCACGTGGATCTCGTTCAAGAACAAAGGCGACCTTGCCATCGCGGTGGAAGGGGACAAGCGCCTGTTCAACCAGTACGGCGTGATGCTGGTGAATCCGGAAAAGCACCCCAACGTGAAGAAAGAGCTCGGTCAGGCGTTCATCGACTGGCTGATCTCGCCCGAAGGCCAGAAGACGATCGCCGGCTACAAGATCTCCGGCCAGCAGCTCTTCTTCCCCAACGCCAACACGCCCGGCGCCTGAACGGTCGAGGCATTTCCCGGCGAAGTGGAGAGCGGTCGCAGCAGAAAAAGTCGACCGAATACGAGGCTGGAGCGCGTTCCGATTTCATGAAGTCGGGACGCGCGCGAGCGATATTCTCGAACAAACAAATCTGAGCGGGCAAAGGCGTCCTGGGCAGGTTACGTCTTGACCGGGCTTCCTTCCCAGCGCTTGACGACGTCGCTCTGAATTCCGAACAGGTCGAGCAGACGCCCGACCGTGTGGTTGATGATGTCATCGACCGTCTGCGGGCGGTTGTAGAAAGCCGGCATGATCGGCGCGACGATCGCACCGATGTCCGACAGTGTCGTCATGGTGCGCAGGTGACCGCCGTGCAGCGGCGTCTCGCGCACCGCGAGCACGACCCTGCGCCGCTCCTTGAGCGCCACGTCGGCGGCGCGCGTCAGCAGTGAGCTCGTCACTCCGGTCGCGATCTCGCTCATGGTGCGGATCGAGCACGGCACGATGATCATGCCCATGGTCTGGAACGAGCCGGAAGATATCGACGCGCCGACATCGGCGATCGGATGACTGACCGAGGCGAGCGCGCGCACGTCCTTGGCCTTGAGGTCCGTCTCGTAGCCGAGCGTCATTTCCGCCGAGCGGCTCATGACCAGATGGGTCTCGATGCCGCTATGGCGCAGGAGTTCCAGCACGCGCACGCCGTAGATCACCCCGGAGGCGCCGGAAATCCCGACCACCAGTCGCCGTTGCGGCGTATCGCTCTTCATCGGCTCGTCCTCATCCGGTCACGTCTCCCGTGTCTCGAATTCCGCAAGGGCCGCGAGCAGCTTTTCGACCGCCGCCTGCGGAAACCGACGTCCGATCAGGGTCTCGTAGCTCGCCAGGCTGATGCGAGCCGCCTCTGCCGGGCTGGCGACTTCATCGCCCGGGGCTTCCCGCCGGGAGAGGTCGTAAAGCGTCCCCTGCTCGAGGCGCTCGGCCTCGAGTTCCATAGCTTTGATCCGGGTCCGGAACAACTCGGCGGTGCCAGGCTCGATCGGGGCCACGCCGCCCTTGAGGGTCCGCCGCAACCGCCGCAGCGGCACCACCGCGGCCTCGCGCCAGGGGCCGACCGTTTCATCCAGGCGGCGCACAGCCTCGCCGGACAGCGCCCGCCGCGCGCAGGCGCGCCACAGCAGAAACAACAGCAGATTGACGTCGACCCCAGCCCCGTCCTGAAGCTCCAGGCAGGTCTCGGCGATTCCCGGGCGGCGATAGAACGCGAGGGAGAACCGCCAGAACGGCGAGCCTCCCTCGGCCTGTGATTCGACGTTGCTCATCGGGCGCGGGTCCCAAAACCGCGCCGGACCTTATGGGGCAGCACCGCCCGGTTCAACCGAATTGAGCGGCCCCGGACGATCGGGACCGCTCTGGCGGCCGCTACTGGCTGAGGATCCGCGCCGCCTTCTCGGCGACGGCCTTTGGCGTCCCGTAAGCCTCTTCGACGAGCTTCTGCACCTCCTCGCCCGAAACCGGGTTGATCTCGATCTTCGCCTTCTCGGCGTCCGCCAGGAGCTCCTTGTCGGTCAAGGTATCCAGGAAGGCCGTGCGCAAGGCCGCGACCCGATCCGCCGGCACGCCGGGCGGCGCGAGGAACGGTCGTCCCATCACCTGCCGGGCGAAGAACATGCGGAGGATCTGCCGTTGCTCGTCGTTCTTCGCGAGATCAACGACCAGGGGCACGTCCGGCAGATCCGGATGCTTCGACAGCGCGAGCTGCACCAGAACGTTGATCTTCTTCTCGTCCAGCCATTTCTGGTGCGTCGTCTTCACGCTCGACCACGACCAGCCGCAGCGTCCCTTGACCTCACCGCGTTCCATCGCGAGGCCGACGTCGTTGCCGCCCGGATATCCGGTGACGACGCGCATCTTGGTACCGAGCACGCCGTTCATGACGCGCGGAAACTGATCGGTATCGGCGGACTTGCCGGTGCCGCCTACGACGAGCTCCTTGGTCTCCAGGTCGTTGATCGTTTTGATGCCGGAGTCGAACCAGGAGACGCAGACGCTCACCTCGTTGTTCATGCTGCCGATCCAATTGAACTTCGTCGCCTGGTATTGCGCCCCCTTGAGCCCGAAAATGGGATCGAAACCGGTCCCGCGGCCGATCGCACCGAACACCGTGCCGTCCTTGGGTCCGACGTTGTAGAGCCAGTTCGCGAGCAGCAGGCTGCCGGCGCCCGTCATGTTTTTGGGCACCACCGTGGGGTTGCCGGGAATGTGCTTGCCAATGTGGCGGGCAAGGAGGCGGGCATACACGTCGTAGCCGCCCCCGGCGCTGTAGCCGACATAGAGCTCGACGGTCTTGCCCTTATAGAACTCGGCCGGCGTCTCGGCCCGCGCCATCCAGGCGGGGGCGATCGCCAGAATGGCCGCGAGGGCCACGCCGCCAAAGGTCTTACGCATTCGGTTCCTCCCAAACTCTGCCCCGCCGAAGGCGGACTCGCCATGTCCGGCGGTTACGGGCGCGGAACCTAGCATGGCTCTTTTGTCCGGGCGAAGACTCCGGCTCGCGCGCGAAAGCTTCTTGGTGTCGCAGGTTAACGGCCCGGAGGGTCTCAGATCATCACCGCGTGAAGGTGACAAGTGCCCGAATTGCGCCTATTCCCACGCTCTGGCGACGGCCAAGCGAGGGAGCAGCGATGACGGGACTTTACGAGCGCACGCCGGGTCAGGGTCACAACCAGCCCCCAACCGAGGACCCGGAAGGCAAGTGGGAGCGCTGGTCGAAGAAGCGGGTGTTCGTCCGCCAGCTCGAGGGCACCTACAGCGACGTCTACAAGGCGCTCCTGGAGCAACCACGGGTCTATTCCTCCCGCCACCATCCCTGGAAAGGCGGGCCGGCGCTCTACGGCAAGCACGTGGTGAGCCCGCAGTCGGCCAATGTGGTGCAGTCGATCGAGACCCACATCGAGTGCTACGCGCCGGGCGCCTACGGGCAGAAGCACGGCCATCTCAACAGCGCGGTGTTCTACGTGCTCAAGGGACGCGGGCACGACGTGCACGACGGCCGCCGCATCGACTGGCAGGCCGGCGACGTGATGATCGTCGAGAACGGCTGTGTGCACCAGCATTTCAACGACGATCCGGACAACGAGGCGATCCTGCTCGTCTTCAAGGCGAAGCCCCTGTTCCTGTTCATGCACCTGCTGTTCCAGAAGATCGTGTCCTATCCGCCGCCCGAAGCGACGCCCGGCCATGAGGACTTCCGGCCGCCGAGCGACCTTTAAGTGTTTTGTTTGGAGGCGCCACGCATTCGGACGCGCCCCTTTCCCCGGTGGGGAGAGGGTTGGGGTGAGGGGGATCAGAGACTCCCGAAAGGCAAAATCCCCTCACCCGGATCGCTTCGCGATCCGACCTCTCCCCCAGGAGAGGTGACTCGAGTCCGCGGCACCCCCGGTCCAATCTGAAGCGAATACGTCCGGCACTGAGAACGCGAGTTCCGACGGACAACAAGGACAGGAAGACCAAATGGGCAAGATTCTCGACGAACGCGACGTCGCCCGCATCGGCGACAAGACCTGCAGCTTCCGGGCGGAGGACGTTGCGGCCTCGCAGGAGTTCCGCCGCGAATATGCGCAGCGCCCGAATGTCGTGAAGGCAGCCGACATGCCGTTCGAGCACACGCCCGACGGCCTGATCAAGCATCTGGTGCACCACAAGATGAATACGCGCGAGTGCTGCGTGGAGGCCTACATGCAGTTCCTCCAGGCCGGCGAGCGCTCGGGCAAGCACCGGCACATGTGGGAAGAGGTGATCTTCGTGGCCGAGGGCTCGGGGCACGACCTGCACTGGGACCTCAAGTTCGACTGCCTCGACGCGTTCGAATGGGAATGGGCGCCTGAACCGCAGCGCCACGAATGGCAGCGCGGCGATTTCATCTACGTGCCGCCCTTCACCATCCACCAGCACGTCGCCTCCGACGCCGGCGCGCGGCTGATCGTGATCAGCAACCGCATCGTCAAGGAGATGGGCTTCGACTGGTTCGACCAGGTCGAGCCGGCGCCGCAATCCTGAGGCGGCGGCCGTCGGACCCGGCCGCACGCGCCGGGCCTTGCGGCGTCTCCGCTCGTCCGGGGCGCGCAGCGATGCGCGTGCCGGAGGGGCCCGGCGCCGCGACTCTCATATTGATGAAGGGGAAAATTTACCGCGCGCGGGTATCGAGGGCATGGTCCCGAGACCGGAATGGATTCCGACGGGATCGCGCTCAGACACAACGATAGAGCGGCCTGACGATCCAAAGACGTCACCTCGCTCCGTCGGAAAGCGTACCCGAGGATTTCGGATTGGATCTCGCGCCCGGCGTCTCCTATCTGCTGCATCAGCTCGGACGACTGTTCCTGTCCGCGGGATCGACCTTCTCGGTCACCTCGCTCGCCGCGGCATTCGTTCTGGCGGCGTCGTTCTTCGCCCTGAGACGATATCGGCGCAACAGGCCCGTGCGGCTGAAGACGATCCTGCGCGCGCTCTTTCCGAGACATTTTTTCGCAAGTGAATCGAGCATCGCGGATCTCAGCTATCTGTTCTTCAACACGTTCGTGTTCAGCCTCGTGTTCGGGTGGGCCATCCTCTCCTACGAACTGATCAGCAATACGACGATCGGAGCGCTTGTCCGCACCTTCGGCCATGTCGAGCCCCTGCCCCTTCCGCCCGCCGTCACGAACGGCCTCGTCACCGTTCTGCTGTTCCTCGCCTATGAGTTCGGCTACTGGCTGAACCACTATCTCAGCCATCGCGTGCCGTTCCTGTGGGAATTCCATCAGGTCCATCACACGGCGACGATCCTCACGCCAGTGACGGTGTTCCGCGTCCACCCGGTCTACATGATCATCTTCGTCAACATCCTGGCGCTGTCGACGGGGATCACGAACGGGGCAGCCCGATATACGCTCGGCGACACCGCCTATCAGTACGCGCTGTCCGGAACCAACATCATTCTGGTGTTCTTCATCCACACCTACATCCACCTGCAGCACTCGCAGGTATGGATCTCGTTCACCGGATGGCTCGGCCGCACGTTCATGAGCCCGGCGCATCATCAGGTGCACCATTCGATCGACCCGACGCATTTCAACAAGAACTTCGGCAGTTGCCTCGCGGTCTGGGACTGGATCTTCGGGACCCTGTATGTCCCGGATAAGGAATCTGAGAAGCTGACGTTCGGCGTCGATCCGAACGATCGCGAGAGCCACACGTTCTACGGCGCCTACGTCCTCCCGTTCCGGGACGCGCTCGCGCAGCTCCGCGGCGCCCTCAAGAAACCGGCGCCGGAAGCCACGAAGGTTCAGAGCGCCGGCTGATCCCACCGCATGTGCACGCCGCAGCCGCCACAGCGGGATGATTTTTCATCGCCATCCCGCTCCATCTTTTCACTTGAGCATGATCTTGTCGGCGAACCGCTTATACGTCGCCGGATCGTGCGCTAGCTTTCCTGGAACGCTTCCTCGCGCTTGCTGCGGATGCTCGGCAGGGCGACCATGACCAGCAGCACCACCGTTGCGATCAGTAGCCCGAGGCTGATGGGACGATCGAGGAAGATCATCGGGTCGCCGCTCGAGATGCGCATGGCGCGGCGCAGATTGTCCTCCATCAGCGGCCCGAGGACGAAGCCGAGGATCAGCGGCGCCGGCTCGCATTCGAGCCGGATGAACACGTAGCCCAGGACCCCGAACAGCGCCGCCATCAGGATGTCGAATGTGCTGTTGTTCACCGTGTAGACCCCGATGCCGCAGAACAGCAGGATCGACAGATAGAGCACCCGGTAGGGGACGCGCAGCAACTGCACCCAGACGCCGATGAGCGGCAGGTTGATGACCACGAGCATGAGATTGCCGAGCCACATGCTGGCGACCATGCCCCAGAACAGCTCCGGCCGCTCGGTCATGATCTGCGGGCCCGGCTGGATGCCGTGAATGGTGAGCGCGCCAATCATCAACGCCATCGTGGCATTGCCCGGGATGCCGAGCGTGAGCATGGGGATGAACGAGGTCTGCGCGCCGGCGTTGTTGGCGGACTCCGGTCCGGCCACGCCCTCGACGGCGCCGCGCCCGAACCGCGACGGGTCCTTGGCGGACTTCTTCTCCAGCACGTAGGCGGCGAACGAGCTCAAGGTGGCGCCGCCGCCGGGCAGCACGCCCAGAATGGAGCCGAGCGCGGTGCCGCGCAGCACCGCCGGCCAGGCCAGGCGGAATTCCTCGCGGTTGGGCCACAGCCCGGTCACTTTCTTCGTCACGACCGTGCGCGTGTGATCGGGATGGATGAGATTCATCATGATCTCGCCGAGACCGAACAGGCCGATGACCAGCGGCACGAAATCGAGCTTGTCGGCCAGCTCCGTGATTCCAAACGTGAACCGCGTACCGCCGGTGTTGCCGTCGGTCCCGACGAGACCGAGCAGCAGTCCGAAGATGATCATGGCGATCGCCTTGGTCACCGAGCCGTGCGCCAGCACGACCGCGGCCACCAGGCCGAACAGCATGAGGGAGAAATACTCGGGCGCGCCGAACGACTGCCCGACGATGGCGAGCGGCGGGGCGAAGACCGCGATCGCAAGGGTGCTCACGCAGCCGGCGAAGAACGAGCCGAGCGCCGCGATCGCCAGCGCCGCGCCGGCGCGTCCGCGCTTCGCCATCTGATGGCCGTCGATGCAGGTGACCACCGACGAGGTTTCGCCCGGCAGGTTCACCAGAATGGCGGTGGTCGAGCCGCCGTACTGGGCGCCGTAGAAGATGCCGGCGAGCATGATCAGGCCGGAGACCGGCTCGAGATGGAAGGTGAGCGGCAGCAGCATCGCGATCGTGGCGATCGGGCCGATGCCCGGCAGCACGCCGATCAGCGTTCCGACCAGCGCGCCGGCGAGCGCGAAGCCAAGATTGGCCGGCGTCATGGCGACGCCGAAGCCGACGGCGAGGTTGTGCAGCAGGTCCATCACTGCCACTCCGGCCAGACGGGGATCGCCAGCTCCAAGCCGATGACGAAGATCACGACCGAGAGCACGGTGAGCACGACCGTGGTGAGAATGGTCTCCATCGGCTTGAGATCGCGCGAGGCTATACTTCCGACCGCCATCATCAGGACGGTCGCGATTACCAGACCGAGCCGCTCGATGGTGAGCCCGAACACCACGAGACTCGCCGTGACGAAGACGATGGGGCGCAGCGCGGCCCAACCGTTCGACTCCTCGGCCGTCGGTTCCGGGGCCACACGCACCCCCTGCACGGCGACCACGACGCCGAGCAGCAGCAGGATCCACAACAGCAGGCGCGGGACGTAGCCGGTTCCCATCCGCAGGGCGGTCCCGACCGGGTAATTGCGCGAGAGCCAAAGCCCCAGGACCGCGATCGCCATGAACAGGAGACCCGACAGGACGTTCTTGCGGGTCAGCAGGCGCCACCAAACCGGGGGTGCCGTTCCCGCGCGCGGATCAATCGTCATCTCGGCGCTCCCCATACGGCCGTTCACGAAGCCGGAATCACCGGCAGCAGAAGATACGATTCCTTGTCTCCGCCGGAATAGATCGTGTTCGTCCCGGTATTGTAGTCGGCGTGATAGTGGGTGTAGTGCACGCTGCCGACGCCGTCACGCGGCTGCACGTCGAGCCGGATGCGGTGGCCTTTGCGGAAGACCATCGAGGTGGGCCAGACTTCGACCTGCACCTGCACGATCTCGCCGGCCTGCAGATAGAGTCGGCGCTTGTGCCGATGGTACGGCCGGTAGGGCCGGCTGAGCTCCGGGTCGAGCTCGCGATGCGACACCCGCAGCCAGCCCTTGGCGACCGGCACCTGCTGGCCCTGCTGTCCGATCTCCCAGACGTCGTTGCCGTCCGGATCGATGTTGCGGATGGTGAGGAACAGATCCATGTCCTCGGTGCTGCTCGACACCCACAGCACCGCCGCGATCGGCCCGGTGATCTCGGTGTCCTCGGCGAGCGGAGGCGTGTCGAGCGAGATTCCCATCCCGGCCTGCATCGCGCCCGAGGCCAGGAAGGTCGACGAAGCGGAGGAAGAGCCGCCCTTGCTGAGCCCGCTCGCAAAATAGGTGCGCGAGCCAGTTTCCGCCGGATTGGCGAGAACGAGCGAACCGGTGTTCTGCGCCTTGCCGGCGGCCGGCGGCGAGAGGTCGAGATAAAATCTGGTCCACTGCGTGCGCGCGAGCGGCCACTCGCGCTCCTGCCGCCAGACGACCTCGCCGCCGCCCTGGCGGATCGCGAGCTTCACCGGCGGCTCGTCCATCACGCCGTTCTGCTCGCCTTTGAGCCAGTAATCGAAGAAGCGCAACTGATCGCGGCGGCCGTCCTCGGTGTAGAACGGATGCACGTGCGTTCCCGAGTGGATGCGCAGCTTCTTGTACTTCGAGGCCGCCCGCATGAAGGCCTCGGTGTTGCCGCGCAGGTGCAGCCCCATGCCCGACCAGTTTCCGGCGGTGAGCATCGGGACGGTGATCTTCTCCCATTGGGCCTGCGATCCGGCGAAGGCCCCGTTGTCCAGATTGTTGCGCACCCAGTGCCACAGCGTGTTGATCTGGAACGTATCCGGATTGTTGCGGTAGGCGCGGCCGATCAGATGATGACACAGATGCGTCACGAACCAGTTGGTCATGAACTGGTTGAGGATGCCGCCGTGGAACAGCGCGTCACGGTAGAGATCGGCGAATCCCTCCCACGGGATGATCGCCTTCACGGCCGGATGCTGGTGATTGGCCACGAACCATTGATTGATGGCGAAGTAGGAGATTCCGGAAAGGCCGATCGCGCCCGTGCACCACGGCTGCTTGGACGCCCATTCGATCGCGTCGTAGAAGTCGATGGACTCCTGGTAGGACCAGGGTTCGCCCTGGCCCGGCGACTTGCCGGTGCCGCGCGCATCGACGCGCACCGCCGCATAGCCTTTGGGAACCCACCATTCGGGGTTGATGGTTTCCCAGTTCATCAGCGGGTTGGGCTTCTCCTCGAGGTTGTCCGGCGGGATCCACACCTTGTCTTTCTGGTAGGGCCCGAGATTGAGAATGGCCGGATAGCGCCCGCCGTCATCGGGCCGCAGCACGTCCGCCTTCAGCTTCGCCCCGTCCCGCATCGGGACGTCGACGTCCTTCTCCAGCAGAATGCCGGCCGGCGTGGCGCTCACCGATTCCATTTTCATCGCAACAGCCTTCCCGACCCGAAGACACACGCAGACCGGCGCGGCGCCGAAAACGGTCCGCTGACGCCGCGCCGCACGCGGATCATTCCGCGACTTCGATCTTCACTTCGCTGGTGATGGTCTTCCAGGAGTTCATCTCGCCGGCGAGCCAGGCCTTCGCGTCGTCCAGCGACTTGTTGGGGACGATGTTGAAGTGCTGCTTGGCGAAGGCGTCCTTGACGGACTGCGCCTCCATGGCCTGCACGGCCGCTTTGCGGACCATCTCCAGCACGTCCTTGGGCGTGCCGGCGGGGGCGAACATGGCCTGCCAGGCAAGGGTCCCCACGCCGTCGTAGCCGATCTCCTTCATGGTCGGCACGTCCTTGTATTCCGGCAGCCGGTCGTGGTTGACGATCGCCAGCGGACGCAGCTTGCCGGCCTTGACCATCGCGGCGGTGCTGGCGACGTTGAGGAAGGCGGCCTGCGTGTCGCCCGTCACCATGTCGTTGATCACGCCCGAGGCGCCCGCCTTGTTGTGGATCGCGATCATGTCGAGATTGCCGGCCTTCTTGGCGAAATAGGCCATGTCGTAGTGCGGATAGCTGCCGGCGCCCACGGTGCCGTACCGCACCTTGCCGGGATTCTTCTTGGCGTAGTCGATGAACTCGGCCGCGGTCTTGGGCGGGAAGTTCGTGGTCGTGGCGATCAGGAATTCCGGAACGTCGACTAGCCGCAGCACCGGCACGACATCCATGCTGTAGTCGATTTTAAACTTCTTCGGAAACAGGACCGGCGTGATCGCGTTGGTCGAAACGTTGCCGACCATCAGCGTGTAGCCGTCGGGACGCGAGCGCGCCATTTCCTCGATGGCCAGAATGCCGAAGGCGCCCGGCTTGTTCTCGACCACGATCGACTGGCCGAGGATCTGACGCATCTGCTCGCCGAGCACGCGCGCGACGATGTCGGTCGCGCCGCCCGGCGCGTAGGGCACGAGGATCTT
>CAYVBN010000367.1:0-3210 GCA_964449645.1 uncultured Hyphomicrobiales bacterium | reverse complement strand
CGTCGCTTCGTAGTCGGCCATGCAGCCGTTGGCGAAGCAGGTGAAGAAGGGGCTGGTGGTCGGCTGTCCCTGATCGACGATCAGGCGTGTCCCGTACTGAAGCTGCAGCGGGCTCGGCAGCGTGATGCGCAGAATCTTCTTCGGCTCGCCTTCGGGCTCGATCAGCGCGGCGGCGAGGACCGGCATTCCGGCCTCGGTGCGCGCATCCTTGCCGGTGAAGCACACCTGCTTGGCGTTCGGCTCCTGACCCTTGCTGCAGAACTTGGTCCAGGGCGAATAGATGAGCTGCGGGCCGTTCTGGGCCTGCTGCTGCGGCTGTTGTTGCTGCTGCTGCGGCGCCGGCGGCTTGGCCTGCGCGGCAGGCGGCTTGGCGGCCGGCTTGCCCTTTGAGGGTTGCTGCGCCAGGGCGGCCGAAGCAGTGAGCATGGCAACCGCCCCGACGGCCACGCTAGCGACGAACGACCTCCCCACCGACCGAGCCGGTGCGGACACGATCCGATAGATCATGAGACGCGAATCCTCTTCCTAGCCGTTCTCGCGGGGCCCCCGCCAGAACGTCGCCCCCGTATGCAGGCTGTCTTTACGCCAAATACGGCAGGAGCGTGACGCGCCAATATCCCTGATTCCGAGGTTCGCAACACCTTGCAGCGGGCTCTGATGCGAACCTCGGAATCAAGGGGATACTGGCAGGTTATGTGTCTAGGGTGGCCTTTGGACTTGAAGTTCCTATCAGAGCTCGCTGCACGATCTTAGGAACTTCAAATCCACCATACTAGCGGCCCCGCTGATAGCGGAATTTCCCCGTGCAATAAAGCCTTTCGGCGTGCCTCCCGAAAACGCCATGTCGCATCCGTGTGTTACATTGAAAAGAACGTGCGACGCCCGATCACGACCCCACCCGCTCCGGCCGAAGCCGACTCCCACGCACGCCCGCGCCAGGGCGTGACGCGCCGCGCCGTCCTTGCGCTCGCCGCCTCCGCATTCGGCTCGGCCGCGATGCCGCGCGCGCAAGCCGGAGAAGCGCGCCATGCCATTGCGATGCACGGCGAGCCCGCGCTGCCCAAGGACTTCACCTCGTTTCGCTACGTCAATCCGAACGCTCCCAAGGGCGGCCGCCTGGTGCAGGGCCTCATCGGAACGTTCGACAGCCTCAACCCCTTCGTCGTGAAAGGTCTCGCCCCGCAGGCGATCCGCGGCTACGTGATCGAGAGCTTGCTGACGCGCGGATATGACGAGCCGTTCACGCTCTACGGATTGCTCGCCCGCACGGTCGAGACCGACGCCGCGCGCAGCTACGTGAGCTTCGGGCTCGATCCGGCGGCGATGTTTTCCGACGGCCACGCCGTCACCGCGCAGGACGTGATCTTCTCCTGGGCGCTGCTGCGCGACCGAGGACGGCCGAACTACCGCACGTATTACGCGAAGGTGAAAAGGGCCGAGGCATTGGACGACCGCACGGTGCGTTTCGACCTCGCGGGCAGCAACGACCGGGAGCTGCCGCTAATCCTCGGCCTCATGCCGATCCTGGCGAAGCACGCCGTCGACCCGGACGCGTTCGAGGAGACCACGATGCAGCCGCTGCTGGGCACGGGACCTTATGTGGTCGACAAGGTCGCCGCCGGGAAAAGCCTCACGCTCAAGCGCAATCCCGCCTATTGGGGGCGCAATCTCGCGGTCAATCGCGGCTTCTGGAATTTCGACGAGGTTCGTCTCGATTACTACCGCGACGGCAACACGCAGTTCGAAGCCTTCAAGAAGGGCCTCTACGACATGCGTCCGGAGAGCGATCCGGGCCGCTGGGAGACGGCCTACGACTTTCCGGCCGCCCGGCAGAAGCACGTCCTGAAGGAGTCCTTCGAAACCGGGCTGCCCAAGGGAATGACGGGGCTCGTGTTCAACACCCGTCGGCCTCTCTTCGCCGATGTCCGCGTGCGCGAGGCCCTGACGCTCCTGTTCGACTTCGAGTGGATCAACAAGAACTTCTTCTTCGGCGCCTATCGCCGCACCGCGAGCTATTTCGAAGGGAGCGAACTGTCCGCACGCGGCGTCGCAGCGGGGCCGCGCGAGCGCGCCCTCCTCGCGCCGTTTCCGAACGCCGTGCGCCCTGACATCCTCGACGGGACATGGTCTCCGCCCAAGAGCGACGGGTCCGGGCGTGACCGCCGGACCCTGAGGCGGGCGCTGACGTTGCTGGAGGCCGCCGGCTATCATCTCGTTGGAACGCAACTGCGCAACCGCGCCACCGGACGGGCGTTCGCCTTCGAGATCCTGGTCGAGGGGCGGGACCAGGAGCGCCTCGCCCTCGCCTACGCCCAGAGCCTTGGGCGGGCCGGTATCCACACCTCCGTGCGGCCCGTGGACGCCGTTCAGTACGACCGGCGCAAACTGACCTTCGATTTCGATATGATCCAGAATCGATGGGACGAATCGCTTTCGCCGGGCAACGAGCAGGCCTTCTACTGGGGATCGGCGGCCGCCGACGAACAGGGGAGCCGCAACTACATGGGCGTGAAGAGCGCGGCCGTGGACGCAATGATTGCGGCGCTGCTCGAAGCGCAGACCCGGGCGGACTTCGTCGCCGCCGTCCGGGCGCTCGACCGCGTCCTGATGTCGGGCTTCTACATGGTGCCGCTGTTTCACGCTCCCGCGCAGTGGGTCGCCCGCTGGGCCTATATCCGGCACCCGGCAGCCACCTCCCGGTTCGGCTATCTGCCCGAAACCTGGTGGCGGGAGCCTTAAAGCATGATCCCAAGAAGTGGCCGCCGTTTTTTGGGGGAGATCATGCTCACATCAAAACGCATGATCCCCAAAAGTGGACCCCGATTTTCGGAAAAGATCATGCTCACATCAAACAGTTAGAGCGGGATGGCGACGCAAAGAAAAGTCATCCGGCTCTGGACGCGATGAGGCCCACATGATCCTCGGCCGGTCCCCATCCGAGCCGGCCGAGCCGGCTGCCGAGACCCGTTCCGAGCGGGCCACGCTCGACGATCTCTTCCGTCGCGCCGTAAACCGGCGTCCGGACGCGATGGCGCTGGTCGACCCACCCAACCGGACCGACTTCACGGACGGCAGTCCGCAGCGCCTGACCTATGCGGAAGCCGATCGCATCGTTTCGGCCATCGCGGGCCGGCTGCACCAGATCGGTCTGCCGACCGACGCGATCATCGCCCTCCAGCTTCCCAACACGGTCGAACGGGTGCTCGCGCT
>CAYVBN010000366.1:0-5817 GCA_964449645.1 uncultured Hyphomicrobiales bacterium | reverse complement strand
TGACGCGCTGCTCCCGCGAACGCATTCCGGCGAACGGGTGCTCCCTGGGGGATCGCGCACGCACGTGGATGGTCTCGCGCGCACACAAAAACCGGCGTCTTCGGTGGCCAATCCTAAGACGCCGGCGTGACGTCGACAGCCAATTCGGCGATTGGCGTGAGACCGATTACTTGTTGCTGTTCATGTGGCCTCCGCTTCCCTCGCTCTGTCCGGACGTGCTGCCGTTCTGGTTTTTCATCCGGTCCATGTTCTTCATGGTTCCGTTCTGATTGCCGCCCTGGCCGGTCGTCTGCGCGCCGAACTCCGACGTGTTCAAGCCGAGCGCCCCGATGGTCTGGTCATCGAGCTGGCCGGACGAGGACATCTTCTGGTCCTCCTGGAATTTGCGCAGAGCCGCCTCTGTCTCCGGACCCCATTTGCCGTCGGTCCTGCCGACGCTGAACCCCTTCTTGTCGAGCGCTTGTTGAATCTGCCGGACCTGCGACTGGTTGAGGTTGTCGGGACTGATCGTCTGCTGGGCGGACTGGTTCGAACCGCCCTGATTGGCGCTGCTCCCGGTCGTACCGCTCTGGTTCTTCTGCATCGAGCTGCTGCCCTGGCCGGTCGTGGCGTTGTGATCGCTTTGCGTCGACATGCTCTTGTTGGGCATGTTGCTCTGGTTCGACGGATTGGTTTGTTGCGCCATCGCCGGGAACGAGATCGCGGCGGTCGCAATCGTTGCGAGAAGGAGTTTTTTCATATGTCTCTCCGTGGGGATTACCTGCTGGGGGTGTCCGGCCGCGCTCGACGGCCGTCTGCGAAGTCAACGCCGGCTCGAATGAATCGTTCGCAGCGGCGGCTGCGACCGGGTGACTTTCCCCGTCGATTTGCGCGCGTGCGGCCGGTATGCGGCCGGGAGATTTTGATGCCGAAGCGCACGGAGCGGGATTGCGCGAGGCGCCGGTGATTGCGTATTGATGCGCCTCACGTCTTCCCAAGATGAGCGCTGCCGGCATCGAAATGCCGACGCGCGCCAAATCGGGGGAGAACAAGTCGGCGGAGGATACGTCGCGACGCGTCGAACATCTGCGTCCGAGCGCGAAGGGGACCGGCGGATATTGCCCGTCGGGAGAGGAGAGAGATGATGCTGACGAAATCGGCCGCGATATCGGCAAGGTGGCTCGTCGCGGCGATGGCGTTCGCCGCCGGCGTCGCGGGTTCGGCGCAAGGGTGTCGCGCGGCCGACGCGGTCGATCTCGCCGCCGCCCGCGCCGAAGGCAAGGTGGTGTGGTACACCTCGACGCCGATCGAGCAGGCGCAGAAGCTCGCGCACCTTTTCGAGACCCAGAGCGGCATCAAGGTGGAGCTGTTCCGGTCCGGCGGCACCGCCATCCTGCGGCGCTTCCTGCAGGAGGCCGAAGCCGGACGCGCGGCAGCGGACGTGCTGAGCACCGCCGATCCGGCGGCAAGCGCATCGCTCGCCCGCAGGGGGCTGTTCGTCGCCTTCAAGCCGGAGAACTTCGCCAAGATCCGCGACGAGGCGAAAGATCCGGACGGCTATCACATGGCCTACCGCCTCAACATGGTCACGTTTTTCGTGCGGACCGACAAGATTCCGGCCCCCGACGTGCCGAAGACCTGGTCGGACCTCACGGATGCCAAATACAAGGGCAAGATGCTCATCACCGACCCGTCGTTCACCTCGCTGCAGGTCGCGGTGGTCGGGACGCTCTCGCACCTCAAGGGCTGGGATTATTACGAGGCGCTGCGCCGCAACGACATCATGGTGGTTCAGGGAAACCAGCAGGTGATCGACATGATGAAGCGCGGCGAGCGCCTGATCGCCGCCGACGCGCTCGATTCCTATGCGGTCGACGCCCGCCGCGACGGACATCCGATCGCCAATATCTTTCCGGCCGACGGTACGTTCGCGGTGCCGGGGCCGAGCGGCGTGGTGAAGGGCTCCCCGCATCCCAATGCCGCCAAGGCGCTCGCTGCCTTCCTTGTCGGCGACGAGGCGCAGAAGGTCATCGTTGCCGACGGCGCATTCTCGCCGCGCACCGACATGCCGGCCCCGCAGGGCGCTCCTGCGCTCAAGGACATCAAGCTCATTCCCATCGACTACGATTTCATCGCCAAGCAATCGTCGGCCATCAAACGCAAATTCAACGAGGTGTTCCAGTGAAGACGAGAACGTTCGGCACGGAGGGTGCGCGATGAGGGCGATCAGCCTCGACGAAGCATTGCAGATCATCGGCGGGACGTTCGCGGCTGCCGCCGCGCGCAAGCTGCGGCCGCTGAGCGCGATCGTGCTCGACGCCGGCGGACGCGTGAAGGCGTTCCAGAAGCAGGACGGCTGTTCGCTGCTCCGCTTCGAGATCGCGTACGGCAAGGCCTACGCGGCGCTGTCGCTCGGCCGCTCGTCGCGCCTCGTCCTGCAGAAATCGCGCGAGAAGCCGATCTTCATGGAAAACCTGCAGAAGCTCGCCGATGGCCCGATGTTCCTCGAGGGCGGCGGCCAGCTCGTGCGCGACCAGGCCGGCGAGGTCGTGGGCGCGGTCGGGGTGACCGGCGACGTCAACGAGATGGACGATCTCTGCGCGGTCGAGGGCATCCACGCGGCCGGCTTCCGCGCCGATTACGATTTCGACGATCCGGAAGAGATGTTCGCTTTCAACATCAAGGAAGGGGCGCTGCCGGAACCGCCGCGGCGCTGACGGCGGCTGAGAAAAATTCGCGCCCGTGCGGGCCGAGGCTTGCGCCCTGCGCCACGGACCCGCACAGTGCGGCTCGAGGTCGAGGAGGTCCCATGAAGTGCTTCGCCCGGCGTGCGCCGACCGCGTTCCTGTCGCTGGCGGCCGTGTTCCTGCTCGCCGGCTGCGCCGGCCAGTTTCCGGGATTTGGCGGTGAGACGCCGAGCGAGCCGAGTGAACCCGCGATGCCAGCCGGCGTGCCGGCGGCACCCGCCAGCATTCCGGCCCAGGATCTGGTCGGGCGCTGGGGTTATGCCTCCTATCACCAGGAAGCCGACCGCGCCCGCACGGAGGCGGCGGCGCGCGGCCAGTGCAACCAGCCCTACGTCATCGGCCGCGGATCGAGCGGCGGCGTGATCATGCACCTTGCCGATTCTGCGCAGCCGACCGAACTCATGCTCAAGGGCGGCGGCGGCAAGAATTACGTCGGACCCAAGGATGAGCCGGCCGGCGGCAAGGACGACCGCGAGATCGTTTCCTTCGACGGACGCGTCATGATCTTGCGCTTCGTCGACCCGGAAGTGGCCGGACGTTATGGCGTGAGCGTCTACGTGCGGTGCGGACCGCGCGCCTGACGGTCAGCACCCTGAGGCGGACGGAGGAGGCCGCATGGACGTCGTCATCTGGCACAATCCGAAATGCTCGACCTCGCGCAAGGTGCTGGCGATGATCGAGGAGGCCGGCATCACGCCCAGGATCGTCGAATACGTCGCGACGCCGCCGAGCGCCGCCGAGATCAAGGCCGTCCTTGCCGAAGCCGGGCTGAAGCCGCGCGATCTCCTGCGCCGGCGGGGGACGCCTTACGATGAGCTCGGTCTCGACGATCCCAAGCTCGGCGACGCTGCGCTCGTCGCCGCCATGGCCGAGCATCCGATCCTGATCGAGCGCCCGGTCGTGCGGACCCGCAAGGGCACGCGGCTCTGCCGGCCGGCCGAACGCGTTCGGGAGATCCTGTGATGACGGGCGGCCCGCGACTCCTGTCGCAGCCGCTTGCCGCCTGGGAGCGTGACGGCCTCGCCGCGGCGCTCGCCAGGGCGGGATTGCCGACCGAGGACCTGCAGGAGCCGGGCCGGCTGTTCTGGCGCTTCGAGCGCGACGACGTTCCGATCGGGTTCGGCGGGCTCGAGGTCCACGGCGACCTGGCGCTTCTGCGCTCGATCGTGACCTTGCCGCCGTTGCGCAACCGCGGCTTCGGGGCGGCGATCGTCACAGCGCTCGAGGCGGAGGCCTGGAGTCACGGCTGCCGCACGCTCTATCTGCTCACCGCGTCGGAAACGGCGTTCTTCGCCGAACTCGGATATTCCGTCTGCCCACGCGAGGACGTGCCGTCGACGATCCGCGACTCGCGCCAGTTCGCGAAGCTTTCCCGCACCTCGGCGACCGTCATGGTCAAGCGGCTTTGAGCGGCACTCGCCGGGCATTCGGGAGCGCGGCTCCCGCCTGCGTGTGACGCCATGCCGGGCGCGCACGGCTTTCGCTCCGGGCCCTGGCGCGCCGTCATGGTGCTCGGCGTGACGCAGATCCTCGCCTGGGGCGCGCTGTTCTATCCGCCCGTTCTCACGGTTCCGCTCATTGCCGCCGACCGCGACTGGTCCAAGACCTTCGCGATGGGCGGATTTTCCGTCGGCCTTTTGATCGCCGGGCTCGTCTCGCCGACGGTCGGCGGATTGATCGACCGTCACGGCGGGCATCGGATCATGCCGGTGGGCTCGTTGCTCGGGGCCGCGGGTCTCTTCGGGCTGGTGCATGCTGGCCATCCGATCTTTTATCTGCTCGCCTGGGCGGTGCTCGGCGTCGCCATGGCGGCGTCGCTCTACGATCCGGCGTTCGCCTCGCTGGGACGCATTTTCGGCCTCGAGGCGCGCCGGCCGATGACGCTCGTGACCTTCGCGGGCGGCTTCGCCTCGACCGTGAGCTGGCCGGTGACGCACTTTCTGATCGATGCGGTCGGCTGGCGCGGCGCTTATCTGGTCTACGCGGGCCTGCTCGCCGCCGTCGCAGCGCCGCTTCATGCCTTTGCGCTCCCACGCACGCAGGCCGACGCCGTGCCCCGGACGACGGACACGGCCGCGCCGCTGCCCGGCGCGCTCTCGCCGAACGGTCTCGTCTTCTGGCTGGTGGCGATCGCGTTCGCCGCCTACGCCTTCGTGTTGTCGGGCTTCGCCGCTCATATGCTGGCGATCCTTGGACGGTTCGGCATCGATGCCGGAACGGTCGTGCTCGTCGGCGCGCTCTTCGGCCCCTCGCAGGTCACCGCGCGGCTGTGCGAGTTCGTGTTCGCCCGCAACATCCATCCGCTGTGGATCGCACGGTTTTCCGTCGGCGCCATCGTGCTCGCCTTCGTGCTGCTCTGGACGGGCGGCATTTCGGCGACGACGGCGGCGCTGTTCGCCATCATGTTCGGCGGTGCCAACGGTCTCGCCACCATCGCGCGCGGGACGCTGCCGCTCGCGCTGTTCGGCGCCAAGGGCTATGGCCGCCTCATGGGGCGCATCGCCGGGCCGTTTCTGTTCAGCCAGGCGGCGGCGCCGCTGGTCGTCGCCTTCGTCATCGACAACGTGTCGGATGTTGCGGCACTTGCCCTGATGGCGAGCTTTGCGCTCGCCTCGCTCGCGTGCTTCGCGCTCGTCCGCCGGCCGGCACCGGCGTTCTAGCCTGCAAGCCTGATCCTGGACGAAAGTCGATGTCTGCTGTCCTGATCAGGGTGTTTCCTTTGATCCGGTCGAAAACGGGAGCCCGCTTTTCGAGATCATGCTGTTTCTCTGAGCATGACCTGATCTGAAAAGTGGTATCCACTTTTCGGGATCATGTTGTTCTCTTCGAGCCTGATCTTATCCGAAAAGTGGTATCCACTTTTCGGGATCATGCTCAGGCGAACAGCGCGTCGATCTCGTCCTGAGACGCATGGCCGAGATCGGTCTCGAGCCGCGGGCCGTTGAGCAGCTTGGCTTCGCCGTCGCGCTCTTTCATCGCTTCGGGGACGACGTCCTTGAACGACTCGATGCCGCCCCAGATTTCCATCATGCGAACGATGTGCTCTTCGATGAACTTGAGGGTCGCCACCACCTTGGTGATGCGCTGGCCG
>CAYVBN010000365.1:0-2200 GCA_964449645.1 uncultured Hyphomicrobiales bacterium | reverse complement strand
CGACGGCTGGCTGCGCGAGATCAAGTCGACGCTGATCCTGCAGCCGGGCCCGGCCGCGCTGACCGACGGTCTCGACCGGCTCGTCGGCATTGTCGAGGACTGGTGTGCCGCAACCACGGCAGACGCTCAGGGCCTGCGCGGCAGCGGATGACCGGAGCCGTTTGGCTCTTTTGTGTGATCGGATTTTTACGGCGACCCAGTGTCCGCTTCGCCGGACAGTGTTCTACCTGCGAGCCTCGTCATCACGCCCGCCATGTAGTCGAGCGCCGCCACGGCGGCCGGACCGCCGCACAGCGTGTAGCGCGTCGGCAACGCAATGCGGCGCCGCGGCGGATAGAGCGCTTCGAGCGCCGGATGGGTGAACATGAGCGCGCCCTGGTCGTGCGGCGCCGACGGCGGATCCTTGAGAAACAGAAGATCGGGATCGAGCATCAGCAGGCGTTCGAGCGAGAGGTAGCCGCCGTTCTCTCCGGGACTGCCCGGCGGCGGACGGAGGCCGGCTTGCGCCAGGATGGAAGCCACCAGGCTCGCGCTTCCCGCCGTGAAGCCGCCGCGTTCCAGCACGAGCGCGGTGGAGAATCCCGGCTGCCGCAGCGCGGCGAGGCGATCGCGCGCGGCATCGAGACGCCGGATCAGATCCTCACCGCGATCCGAATGACCGAGCAGAGCGGCGACGGAACGGATCTGGGCCCGCACCGCGTCGAGGTCGTCTGCAAGCGGGACCTCGACGACGCGCAGGCCGAGCGCATTCAGGATCTTGCGCGTGACCGGGCGGTCCCACGGCCCGACCAGCACGAGATCGGGTGCGAGCGGCAGGACGGACTCCGCCTGCCATTCGAGCCGGCGGAAATTGCGCGCCTGTTCGGCGACGACCGACACGTGCGGATCGGCCGCATAGGGCGACAAGCCCGCGATCTGCTTCGGATCGGCGAGCGCGACCACGAGCTGGTCGGTGCACAGGTTGAACGACACGACATGCCGGGGCGCGGACTGCGCAGCGGCCGCGTGCGCCCCCGCCCCCCACGCCAGAAGCGCGAGTGCGGCGAGCAGCTTCGTTCGGCGGAGCCGGAGGTTCATCGCAGCCATTCGGTGCCGGTCTGGCGCACGTTTCGATGGAGTGAATACCGGTTCGCCGGAGAAAATGCGACCGGCCGGGAATGCCGGAGCAAATCCCGGCTCCGCCGGACCGCATGGGCCGACCCGGCAATGCCGTTGGACCACACGGCCGAACCCTGTAGGAAGGCGCCCGGAGGTGGCGATGAAGCCCACGCGAACGAGCCTGCGCCTCGTGGTGGGGCTCGTGGTCCTGCTCGGCGCATTGATGCTCGCCTCGCTGGTCGTCGGCCCGGCGGGGCTCTCGCCGCGCGCGGCCCTCCTCGGGCTGGTGGAGGGTCACGGCCCGGCGGCCATCATCGTGCGCGACATCCGCCTGCCGCGCACGCTCCTGGCGGTGCTGATCGGGGCGACGCTCGGGCTCTCGGGCGCCGCGCTGCAAGGGCTGCTGCGCAATCCGCTCGCCGCGCCGGAACTGTTCGGCGCACCGCAGGCCGCCGCCGCCGCCGCGTCCTACGTGATCGCCTTCGGCTTCGCTGCGGCAACCTCGATCGCGGTGCCGCTCGCCGGGATCGCCGGCGCGCTCGCTTCGGTCGGCGGGCTCGTCGCCATTGCGGGGCGCCGCGCCAGCCTGACCGTCACGCTGCTCGCAGGGCTGGCGCTCGCGAGCTTCGCCGGGGCGGCGACCGCGCTCGTCCTCAACCTCGCACCCAATCCCTACGCGGCGCTCGAAGTCGCCTTCTGGCTGCTGGGCTCGCTCGAGGACCGCAGCATCGATCATCTGATCATCGCCGCGCCGTTTTTCGTCGCGAGCTGGATCCTGCTCGCCCTCAACGCACGCGCGTTCCGCGCGCTCACCCTCGGCGAGGACGCGGCGCAATCGCTCGGCATCGATCTCGGCCGCACGCGCCTCATGGTGGTGACGGGCGTGGCGCTCGGCGTCGGCGCGGCCGTCGCGGTCGCCGGCTCGATCGGATTCGTCGGGCTCGTCGCGCCGCATCTCGTGCGCCGCGCGGTCGCCTCCGATCCATGCCGCGTGATGCTGCCGGGCGCGCTCGCGGGCGCGGCTCTGCTCGTCGCCTCCGACGTCGCCGTGCGCATCATTCCCGCGGCGATCGAGCTCAAGGTCGGAGTCGTCACCGCATTG
>CAYVBN010000364.1:0-3408 GCA_964449645.1 uncultured Hyphomicrobiales bacterium | reverse complement strand
CATACCCGTTTTGCGCGGTCGGGTTGTAGGCAAACTTGACGGCGCCGGTGCTCTGCGAGAAGTCGACCCTGGCGTCCCTGCCAAAAATGACCGTGCCCGAGCCGGTTGGCGTCCAGAGCTCGCCGTGGGGCGCCGACACACCGGCCACCAGATTGAGATTTCCCGCTCCGGTATTGGAGATCGTCACTCCGCTGTTGATGACGATGTTGTTGAACGCCGCCAGCCAGAGCGTCGTGTTGCTCGACCAGGTCAGCGAATTCTCAACCGTGATGTTGCCTTCGTTGTCGCCGCCTTGACCTGTGGTCAAAAAGAGATTGGTCAGGGCGAGCTGATTTTGAATCTGCTCGACGGTAATGACCGATGCCGTGGGATCGTTAGCCGGCACGGATCCGCTATCGTTGATGTAAAGATTTTCCGGATCCAGCAGCAGCGTTCCGGTCTTGCCGTTGCCCGCGCTCAGGTCCACCAGCCCGGCGAAGCTCAGAACGCTCTTGCCCGACACTTCGGCGAAGCCGCCGTCGCCCGATGTCGCGCCGCCGCGCGCCAGGATGGCGCCGCCGAACGTCGTCTTGCCGTCCGACCACACGACCACCTTGCCGCCGTCGCCCTGATCTTTGGCCGACGCGTCGATCGTGGTGGCGGCGTCGACCGAGACCGTCGTGGCGTTCGGGATCGCGTAGCTCTCGCGCGCCGCGTGCGGGAGCGCGGCGACCGCCCCGCCCGGGTTGCCGCCCGATACGTCGCCGCCGATGAGGACCTTGCCGCCGCCGGCGTCACCCGATGCGTCGACCGTCGCACCCGTGAAGGCGAGCGTTTCGCCCGTCACCTGGATGGTGCCGCCCTTGGTGCCCTTGGCCCTGCCGGCGGCCGACAGCGTGCCGGACACCTTGACCTTCTGCTGCGGCGCGCCGGCCGGCTTGCTGCCGGCGGTGGCGGCGCCGAGCACGATCATGCCGTTCTTTTCGCCGATCGAGTTCGCCTCGATGACGCCGCTGGTGTTGATGACGGCATCGACCACTTGCCGGGCCGCGGCGGCGGTGAGCTCCACGCGCCCGCCGTTCGCCCGGATGGTGCCGTCGTTCTTCACCAGAGCGTCGAGCGTCTGCCCGGTGGCGACGTCCTTCACGCTGCTCGCGACCTCGTCGCCGACCGAAAGCGTGATCAGCTTGTCGCCGTAGAAGTCGAGCGTGAACCCGTTGCCCGACGCGAGCCCCACCTTGCCGAGCGTCGCCGTGATGGTGCCGCTGTTGCGCACGCCGGGCGCGACGAGCGCGGCGAACCCTCCGCTCTGCGCCGTGATGGTTCCGAGGTTGACGATCGAGGCGTCGAGCCGGCCCGGGATGTTGAACCGGTACTGGCCGGCCATGAAGTCTTCGTTCTTGATGTCGTTCGTGGTCGCCAGGAATCCGGCGGTGTCGATCTTCGCGGTCGAGCCGAACAGAATGCCGTCGGGATTGACCAGGAACACGCGGCCGTTGGCGGTGACCGTGCCGTAGAGCTGCGAGGGGCCGAGCCCGCCGGTCACGCGGTTGAGGGTCACCGACGAGGCGCCCGGCTGGATGAACTGCGTCGTCTCGCCGGCGCCGACGTTGAACGTGTTCCAGTTGATGATCGCCTTGTCGGTCGACTGCGTGATCGTGACCGTCGAGGTGCCCTGCCCTTGCACGTTGGCGCTGCCGCCGACCACCTGCGAGCCGAGCGGATTGGCCACTGCCGCGCCGAGACCGAGCGGCACCAGGGCCGAGGTCGCCAGCAGCAGGATGCGTGCGCGTTGCATGGTCGTGATCCCTAGTACTTCGCGACCGTTGCGAAGAAGAAACGCCAGTCGTCGCGCGGCCCCTCCACCGCCTTCGCGACCTGAAGGTCCGCATTCAGATAACCGAGCCAGCCGAGCCGCACGCCGGCGCCGGCGGATGCCGCCGTCACGTTCCCCGGCGTGCCGAACGCCGGATCGCGGGTCGAGAGCGCGCCGAAGTCGCTGAACCCGTAGAGCTGGAGCAAGGAGAGCTGCGGCACGGCGGCTGGCAGGTCGTAGCGCAGTTCACCTATCGCCTCGAAGCAACTGTCGCCGAGGATCTGCGAGGGATCGAACGCGCGGCCGAAGAAGCGCCCGCCGTAGCCGCACTGCTCGGGCGAGAGCAGAGAATCGAACGCGTACTGCCCATAGGCGGCGGCGAACGCCGAGAAATTGTGCCCGAGCGGCTGCAGGCGGTTGACGCTTCCTTCGAGCTTGCCGAAGTCGACCCGGCCGGCGGCGCGCGAGGCGAGCGGATTGCCGTTCTGGGTGCTGCCAAGCCCCTCGAAGCCCTGGCTGTAGATGACGCTGAACTGGTTGATGCCGCCGAAACGGTCCGCCATGTCGGCGTCCGCGCGCAGGCGCATGCCGCGCAGGCGGTCCTCGTTGAACGGCGCTTCGAGCACGTCGCTGTGGCTGTCGGTGGCGAAGAAGAGCCCGGCAAGCGTGAGGTTGCGCTCGCGCGAGCGTATGACCGGATAGGACAGACCGGTTTCGAACACCGTGCCGAGCGTGCGGAAGTCGAGCGTCTCGAGCGTCACGGTGCCGGGCTTGCCCCAGCTATCGCTGCCGTTGGCGAAGAAGGTGAGCCCTTCCGCCGTCAGCACCTGGCGATAGTTGCCGGCGACGTATTGCAGCTCCTTGAGCGGCATGGCGCCGGCCCAGGTCGCCGTCAGCGCCTCGTGCATCCCGACCAGATTGTTGACGGTCGCCGAGGCGAGGAACTGCGTCGGTCCGCGCGCCGGTGTGCCGCGGTTGTCGATGCGGGCGATCGCGTCGAGCCGCTTCTGCACCACCTCGACGACGAGCGTCGAGGCGCCCGGCTTATCGGCGGACGGCTTGAGGCTCGTCTTGAACGCGAGCCCCGGCAGATCGCCGGCGAGCAGCAGATAGCGCTCGATGGTGCGAATGTTGACCGGACGCTCGGCGGTGATGTGCGCCGCATAGACGGAAAAGAAATCGCGGTAGCGCGACAGCGCCGCCGGCCACACCACCTTGTCGATGTAGCCTTCGATCACGTCGATGCGCACCACGGCGCCCTTCGGATCGAGCTGCTGCGGCGGCACGATGGCGCGCGAGAGCACGTAGCCGTCGTTGCCGTATTTGGCGGTGATGCGTGCGGCGAGGTCGTAGACGGCCTGCAGCGGCACAGTGTGGCCGACGAGACCGGCATAGAGCGCGCGCAAGTCCTCCGGGGCATAGACGGTCGCGCCGGAAATGCGCACGTCGCGCACCACGACCGAGACTTTCTCTGCTCCGGCCGGCGCCGTCGTGCTCGGCAGCGCGATGGCCGCGCCACCGGGTTGCGCCAGGGGGGCCTGCGGCACGACGAAACGCTCGCGCTCCCGGCCCGGCTGCTCGCTCGGCGGTATCACCTGCGCGGCCGCAGCGAT
>CAYVBN010000363.1:0-2110 GCA_964449645.1 uncultured Hyphomicrobiales bacterium | reverse complement strand
GACCTCGCGCTCAAGCTGCTGTCGCTCCCGCGCGAGGTCGGCAGGCACCCGGAAGACGGCGAGCCGATCCTCGCCGGCATCGGCCGCTACGGACCTTACGTCCAGCACGGAAAGACCTACGCCAATCTGGAGTCGAGCGAGGACGTCCTCACGATCGGTCTCAACCGCGCGGTGACGCTCATCGCCGAGAAGATCGCCAAGGGCCCGCGCGCGCGCCGGTTCGGCGATCCGGGACGCGAGCTCGGCGAGCATCCCGACCGCGGCGGCCCGATCGTGGTGAAGAAGGGGCGCTACGGACCCTATGTCAGCCACGACGGCGTCAATGCGACGCTGCCGGCCGAGATCGAGCCCGACCAAGTCACCTTGGAACAGGCGGTCGCGCTGATCGACGCCAGGGTCGCCTCGGGCGTCAAGGGCAAGCCGGCGCGCCGGCGTGCCGCGAAACCCGCCAAGGCGGCGAAGCCGAAGCCCGAAACGGAAGCGAAGCCCGAGACCAAGGCAAAGCCCGAGGCGGAAGCGAAGCCCAAGAAGGTGCCCGCCAAGCGGGCCGCCGCCGAGCGAAAGACGGCCGCGAAGCGGGAAACCCCCAAGGCGGCCAAGAAACAGGCCAGCAAGCCGGCTGGCAAGCGCCGGGCGCAGGCGGGAAAATGATTGGGCGACCGGACCCGGCGACCTCTCAACAGAGCCGGTTCCGGTCCCTATATTCTGCTTGCGCATGATGCGGCGACGAGTGAGCGGTTCGCCGAGAAGATCATGCGGCAGTTCATCAAGTTAGAGCGCGATCTTACGTAAAGTCGGCATCCCCTTTTGCGGATCGCGCCCGAGGTACGCCGCCCTTGATTCCGCCAATCCGCTCGCGCATGGGCAGATGGCGTCCATGACGACCCGCGGATAGCGCTTGGCCAGGCACAACAGTTCCCCTCCCCACATTCCCTCGAAGGAAGAGCTCCTCGGCTTCATCGGCATGCAGTCGGGGAAGGTCGGCACGCGCGAGATCGCCCGCGCCTTCGGTCTCAAGAACGCCGATCGGGCCGCCCTGAAAACCATGCTGCGCGAGCTCGCGGACGAAGGCCATGTCGAGCGCCGACGCAAGAAGCTGCATCGCGCCGGGACATTGCCGTCCGTCGTCCTGGCCGACGTGACCGGACGCGATGCCGACGGCGAACTCATCGCAGTCCCCACCGAATGGGACGAGGAAGAGCACGGCCCGCCACCGAAGATCCGCATTCATGTGCCGCGCCGTTCGCGCCCGGGCGAAGTGCCGGGCGTGGGGGACCGCGCACTGCTCCGCATCGAAGAGGTGGGCGAAGAGGACGATGCGATCCGCCACCGCGGACGCGCGATCAAGATCATCGATCGCGCCAAGCATCGCGTGCTCGGAATTTTCCGCGCGCTCCCCGGTGGTGGCGGCCGGCTCGTTCCGGTCGACAAGAAGAGCCTCGGGCGCGAGCTGTCCATTGCGCCCGGCGCGACGCACGACGCCAAGGACGGCGATCTGGTCGCCGCCGAGGTGAGCAGCGGGTACGGCCGGCCGGCCGCCCGCGTGAAGGAACGCCTCGGCTCGCTGGCGAGCGAGCGTGCCGTCAGCCTGATCGCAATCCACGCGCACGGCATCCCGCACGTGTTCGGACGCGAGCAACTGCACGAAGCCGAGAGCGCGCGCCCCGCCGGGCTCGAAGGCCGCGAGGACTGGCGCGAGGTTCCCTTCGTCACCATCGACCCGGCCGACGCCAAGGATCACGACGACGCGGTGTTCGCGCGTCCGGACACCGATCCCGCCAACCACGGCGGCTTCGTCATCGATGTCGCGATCGCGGACGTCGCGCATTACGTGCGGCCCGGATCGGCACTCGACCGCGAGGCGGTGGTGCGCGGCAACTCGGTCTATTTTCCCGACCGCGTCGTGCCGATGCTGCCGGAACGCATTTCCAACGATCTGTGCTCGCTGCGTCCCGGCGAGGACCGGGCCGCGCTCGCGGTCCGCATGGTGATCGACGCCAACGGACGGAAGCGTTCGCACCGGTTTCATCGCGTGCTGATGCGCTCGGCCGCGCGGCTGCACTATGCGCAGGCACAAGCGGCGATCGACGGCCGGGCGGACGAAGCGACC
>CAYVBN010000362.1:0-4881 GCA_964449645.1 uncultured Hyphomicrobiales bacterium | reverse complement strand
TCCTGAATGCGGCCTGGACGGCGCGCCAGCACGAGAATGCGATCGGACAGGAACACCGCCTCGTCGATCTGGTGCGTGACGAACAGCACGGTCTTGCGGCCCTTTTCCCAGATGCGCATCAGCTCCGTCTGCATGATCTCGCGGGTCTGGGCGTCGAGCGCCGAGAACGGCTCGTCCATGAGCAGAATTTCCGGGTCGATCGCCAGCGCGCGGGCGAGGTTGACGCGCTGACGCATGCCGCCCGAGAGCTGGCGCGGATAGTAATTCTCGAATCCTTCGAGACCGACGAGCTTCAGCAATTCGAGCGTGCGACGGCGCTCAGGGGCGCCGAGCGCGCCGGCAATTTCGGGGCCGATCAGCGCGTTGGCGAGCACCGTGCGCCACGGCAGCAGACTGTCGTTCTGGAAAACGAAGCCGCGGTCGCCGCCGGGGCCACGCACCCGGCGGCCGTCGAGCAGGACCTCGCCTGAGGTCGCCTCCTCGAGCCCGGCGACGATGCGCAGGAATGTCGTCTTCCCGCACCCGCTCGGGCCGACCAGCGAGATGAACTCGCCCTGCTGGATCGCGACATCGACGTTGCGCAGCGCTTCGAGGCTGCCGAAGTGCTTGTTGAGCCGAACGGTCTCGAGCTTCGCCGGCATCGGTTCAATCCCGCGTCCAGGGAACGAGCCGCCGCTCGAGCCAGCCGAACCCGGCCGTCATGACAATGCCGGCAACGGCAAGCACCACGACGCCGGCGAACAGATTCGGCATGTTGAACGCGTCCGCCGACTGGCTGATGAGCTGGCCGAGCCCGGCGCGCGACCCGAACAGCTCGGCGACGACGACGGCGATCAGGCCGCGGCCGATGCCGAGCTTGAGACCGGCGAGGATGAACGGCATGGCGGACGGCAGCGACACCTTGAAGAAGATCTGCCGCGGCGTGGCGCCGAAGCTGCGCAGCATTTCAACGAGGCGCTCGCTCGTCGTGCGCAACCCCGCCTCGGTGTTGATCGTGACCGGAAACAGCACGAGAAAAATCACCACCAGCACCTTCGACCATATCCCGACTCCGAGCCAGAGGATGAACAGCGGCGCGAGCGCGATGGTCGGGGTCGCGTAGAGACCGGAAATCCACGGCTGCAGGACCTGCTTGACCGTCTCGCTGCTGGCCATGCCGAAACCGAAGGCAATGCCGAGCACGCTGGCGATCACGTAGCCGATGGCGAACTCGATCGCGCTGACCGCGATATGATGTTCGAGCTCGCCGGTCTTGGCCAGGACGAGGATCGCGTTGAAAATCTGCGTCGGCGCCGCGAGGAAAAGCGCGTTCGCCACGACCACGCGGCTGAGCACCTCCCACAGCGCGAGCCCCACCAGCACCGAGAGCAGCCCGGCGAGGTAGTTCCGGCGAAGGGACTTCCACATCCACATCACGTCATGAATCCGTTCGCCGTCCGGCGATCCTGGGTTGGAGCGGCGCAGCGCACGCCGAGGCCCACTGGGTCGACAGGTCTCTTGCGCCGGTCAGTCCGACAACTTGGTGATGTCGGGCAGGATGAAGCGATCGACGTCGAGCGAGCCCTGGATGTCGCCGAGTTCATGCAGCACGCCGATCAGCGCCGTCATCTTCTTGCGCGATACCGTTCCGGTCGGCTCGAATATCTGGTTCTTCTGCAGGAAATCGTAGGATTTGGCGACGTCGTCGGCCTTGAGCTTGCTCGCCTCGACCATGATCGCGATCGCCTCGTCGCGGTTCTTCGGGTCGGAGAACCACTGCATGCTCTTGGTGTGCACCGACAGCAGCTTGTCGAGCAGCGCCTTGTGCCCGTTGGCCCAGGCCCTGTTCACCACCGAGCTCGAGAACGGCAGCTCCGGCGCGTAGGTGAGCACGAGCCCGAGATTGTTGAAGCCGGCCGATTCCGCATAGAAGTTGTAGGGCGGCAGGAGAATCGCCGCGTCGACGGCGCCCGACTGCAGCGCCGAGAAGCGCGCGGCCGTCGCGCCCGCGAACACCATGTCGAAGTCGCCGGGCTTGACGCCGTTTGGTGTGAGGATGCGTTCGACATAGATGCGGGTGATGTCCTTGGGGCCGCCGATCGAGATGACCTTGCCCTTGAGGTCCTTCGCGCTCTTGATCGCGGGCTTCGCCATCAGCGCGTAGGGCGGCACCTGCATCTCGAGCCGCACGACCGCGATCGAGGCGCCCTTGTCGATCGCGCGCAGCGGGTCGACCAGGCCGGCCGAGAGCGCGACGTCGAGCGAGCCGGCGGCGAGCTGCTGCAGCAGCGCGGCGTTCGATTGCGTGAAGACGAGATCGGGCTCGATTCCTTCGGCGGCGAAGTATCCCTTCTTCAGCCCGATGTAGATCGGCCAGTGGGTCGAGGAGATGGATCCGACAAGGCCGATCCCGATCTTCTCCGCCCGCGCGGCGGGCGCGGCCAGGAACGAGACGGCGATGGCCGCAACGGCAAGCGCGCGGGCCAGTGACGCAAACCTGAACATGGTCTTCCCCCTCATTTTTCTCTGGGCGGAACGGCTGTTCTTCAAGCCGCCAGCCCGTTCCGTCCTTTCGCCGGCATGGCCCTATCCGAGGTCCGGTCTCCGTTTTTCGGCATCATGCTTTCTGGACCTGCTTGGCGTAGTGCCGAGCAATTTCCATGCCGGTCGCCTTCCAGACGCGGTCGTGCCGGCAGATATAGGCGAGCGCGGCATCGAACGCGTCGATGCGGTGCGGCACGCCGGTCAGATAAGGATGGATGGCGATCGCCATGACGCGGCCGGACTCGGCCCCCTCGCGATAGAGCACGTCGAACTGGCGGCAGATCATTTCGCGGAATTCGTCCGCCGTGCGGTGCTGCTTCTCGAACACCGGCTTGTCGTTGATCTCGTGGCTGTAAGGCACCGAGATCAACCGGCGTCCTTCCTCGAGCGTCATCACGTAGGGCTGGTCGTCGTTCGTCCAGTCGCACACGTATTCGCAGCGCTCCGCGGCCAGAAGGTCGAGCGTGTTCCAGGTCTCCTGCAGGCCGGAGCCGAGCCAGCCGACCGGCCGCGCGCCGGTCGCGCGCTCGATCGTGCCAAGCGCGTCGCGGATGACGCGGCCCTCGTCCTCCGCCGGGATCTCGTTGAGCCTGCGCGTGTTGCTCTCGTTGTGGCCCATCCACTCCCAGCGGCGCTTGCAGCCCTCCTCGATGATCGCCGGATGCTGCGCGCACAGATCGCTGTTGAGCGCCACGGTGGCGCGGATGCCATAGCGGTCGAGCACCTGCATCAGGCGGAAGACGCCGACGCGGTTGCCGTAGTCGCGCGCTGCCCAGGCCGGCACGTCCGGCACCGGCGCGCCGCTGCCGCCCGAGCCCGCCGGCACCTTCTCGCGCAAGGAGAAGAACTCGATGTTGGGGATGATCCACAACGCCACCTGCGCGCCGTTCGGCCAGGTCAGGCGCGGACGGCTGATGATGGGCGAATAGGGAAACGGGCCGTAGTCGCGCGGCTTCATGTCAGCTCGCCTTCCGCACGGCCGAGGTTTCGAGCTCGGCGACGACCTCGTCGACCGTCATCACGTCGGCATACTTGTGATGCAGGTCGAACAGATTGACCTTGTGCGAGAGCGGGCTGCGGTCGAAGCAGCATTCCTCGGCCAGCACGACGTGGAAGCCGTAGGAATAGGCATCGACCGCCGAGGCGCGCACGCAGCCGGACGTGCTCTCGCCGCATACGATGACGCTCTGCACGCCGAGCTGCGTGAGATGCGCGATCAGCGTCGTGCCGAAGAAGGCGCTCGCGCGCTGCTTGGTGATCACCACGTCGCCGGGCTGCGGCTTGAATTCCGGCCGGATGGCGTAGACCGCCGGGTCCTGCGGAATGCGCTGCCGCTTGGTGGCGGTGACTGCACCGGGGCGGCTGTCGGCGCGCGTGTCCATGGTCGAATAGAAGATCGGGATATTGGCGGCGCGCGCGGCGGCGAACAGGCGCTTGGTCGGCTCGATGGCGTTCCAGGCGTATGTGCCGCAGGAGCTCGGATAGGTGCCGACGAGTTCGGCGGGCGGCCGCGCGCCGCCCTGGTAGGCGAGCTCGTAGAGGTCGATGGCGAGCAGCGCCGGCGCCGGCCCCACGAAGGTCTGGCGCCGATAGTGGCTGTAGATGTCGAGAAGCTCCGGTGTAACGACGTCCTTCCAGCAATGGTCTTCGAAATCACGACTCATGAGAAGCGTCCCCGCCAATCGTCATCGGCGACGAGTTGAGCCGTTCTCGCTCCGCCTTTCAATAGCGTGAGCGCCGCACGCGCATGCGCTGCGTGCAAACGGCGCGCGCGAGATCGTTGCGTTCCGGATATCGGTGTGACTCGCGCGAGATAGTTCGGCTTGCCTCGGCGTGTCTTGACGCCGTCCGGCCGAAGCCCCATTCCGTACGGGTCAGTCGGCTGGACGGCCGCCCGGAGCCAATGCCGAAAGGTGGTCCGGGAGGAAAGTCCGGGCTCCACGGACGAACGGTGCCGGATAACGTCCGGCGGGGGTGACCCTAGGGAAAGTGCCACAGAGAACAGACCGCCGCGGCGCGTCCGCGGCAAGGGTGAAACGGTGCGGTAAGAGCGCACCGCGTCTCCGGCAACGGAGACGGCACGGCAAACCCCACCGGGAGCAAAACCGAATAGGGACGGCACGGGGAGCAATCCCCGGGATCAGGTCCGGATCCGGCCGTCCGGGTAGGTTGCAACAGGCGCCGGGCAACCGGCGTCGCAGAGGAATGGCCGTCACGCGAGGGCTCGCCCTCGCCTTACAGAACCCGGCTTACAGGCCGGCTGGCGTTTCGATCGAGGGGGCTCGGCGGACATCCCGCCGGGCCCCCGCCATTTTTGCGTTGCCTAGCTCGAGCAAGCGTTCGCTCATCGCTGCAGCA
>CAYVBN010000361.1:0-3217 GCA_964449645.1 uncultured Hyphomicrobiales bacterium | reverse complement strand
TCGCCGACTACATCCGTTCGCACACGTTCAAGACGGTCCTCGGCGACGTGAAATTCGGCGAGAAAGGCGAATGGGCGCAGTCGCGCGTGCTGCAGATCCAGTTCCACGACATCAAGGGGAACGACGTCGAGCAGTTCCGCGAGATGAACACGCAAACCGTGCTGACGCCCGCCGAGTACAAGTCCGGCAACGTGATCTATCCGTTCGAGAAGGCAAAGCGCTGAAACGAGCGAACGACGAGGCGCCGCGCGGATGCCGCGCGGCGCTTTTTTATCGACGCCTTGTTGATGTCGTCGTCGAAATCGGGCCCGACAAGCGTACGGCGGTTTGCGCGCCGGCTCACAGCCCGAGATAGAATTTCCGGATCAGGTCGTTGTTGTTGAGCTCTTCGGCCGAGCGCCCCTCGAAAGCGATCTTGCCGTGCACGATCACGTAGCCGCGATCGGCGATGCGCAGGGCCTGAGGAAAATTCTGCTCCGCCATCAGCACGGTGAGGCGGTACTGGTCCTTCAGCTCGCGGATCTTGTCGATCGTGCGGCTCACCAGCACGGGCGCGAGGCCGACGGAGGGTTCGTCGACGAGCAGGATGCGCGGCTCGAGCATCAGCGCGCGGGCAAGCGCGAGCATCTGCTGCTCGCCGCCACTCATGCTGCCGGCGAGCTGGGCGCGGCGTTCGGCGAGGCGCGGAAAAGCCTCGAAGCAGAACTCGATGTTCTTCTTGATCTGGGCGCGCGCCTTGGCCCGGAAGGCCCCGAGCAACAGGTTTTCCTCCACGGTGAGACGCGGAAACAGCCGGCGTCCTTCCGGAACGAGCGCGATGCCGAGATCGACGATCTCCTCCGTGGTGCGGCCGACGAGGTCGTGCTGGGTCCCGTCGATGTCGACGACGATGCGGCCGCTGTTCGGCCGCACGATCCCCATGATGCTCTTCATCAGGGTGCTCTTGCCGTTGCCGTTGGTCCCGAGCAGAACCACGGTTTCGCCGCCTCCGACGGTGAGCGAGACGTCCTCGAGTGCGCGCACCGCCCCGTAGGCGGCGTGAACGCCCTCAATGGTGATGCTATTGGCCAAGGTAAGCCCTCTCCACCTCGGGGTCGCGAATGACCTCCTCGGGACGGCCGTCGGCAATCTTGCGGCCGGAGACGAGCACGACCAGGCGCTGCGAGAAGCTCATCACGGCGCGCATGATGTGCTCGATCAGAATGACCGTGATCCCGCGCTCGTTGAGGCGAATGAGCAGCGAGACGATGTCGGTCACCTCGACGTGCGACAGGCCGGCCATCGCCTCGTCGGCGATCAGCAGCTTCGGTTCGGCCGCCATGGCGCGGGCGAGCTCGAGCTTGCGCATGTCGACCTGCGTGAGATCGCCGGGATAATTCCCGGCCTTGTCCTCGAGCCCGACCAGGCCGAGAAGCTCGTGGCAGCGGTGCTCGATCTCGGCCGGCGAGAGGTGCACGCCGGGGCGTGCGTTGACGGTGTAGAGCAGTGGCACCCGCATGTTGTCGGCGACCGTCATGCTGACGAACGGGCGCGGAAGCTGGAAGCTGCGCGCCAGCCCGAGGCGCGTGCGCTCGTGCGCGGTGAGGCCTTCGAGGCTGCGCCCCTCGAACTTCACGTTGCCGGACTCATTGACGAGCGTGCCGGCCAGACAATTGACCAGCGTGCTCGTGCCCGAGCCGTTTGGACCGATGAGGCCGACACGCTCGCCGGGCGCGACCGTCAGGTCGATCCCGTCGAGCGCGACGAAGCCGCCGAACCGTTTCCCGAGTCCTTCAACTTCGAGAAGCTGCGCGACCATGAGGGTTTCTTCCCAGAGGATTTCTTCTTGCGAAACCGGGCCTGCACGAGGCCGACGATGCCTTGCGGCGCGATGATGACGAAGGCGACCAGCAGGATGCCGACGAGCAGCAGGTTGACCGCCGACGAGATGGTCACGTTGGCGATCTGCTGCAGCGTGCCGAGGAGCAGCGCTCCGATCAGCGGGCCGATCCACGTGGTGGTGCCGCCGATCATCGGCATGGCGATCGAGTTGACCGCGTAGGGAAGGCCGAAGGCGGAGGAGGGTTCGAGGTAGCCGATGTAGTACGGGAACGGGGCGCCGGCCATGCCCATGAAGGCGCCCGACAGTGTCGTGGCGATCAGCTTGAGCTTCAGGGTCGGCACGCCGGAGGCTTCGGCGGCGAGCTCGTCGTCGCGAATGCTGCCGAAGCCGCAGCCGAGCCGCGAGCGCTCGATGATGCGCGAGGTCACGACGACCGCCACCGCCAGCACGAGCATGATGAGAAAGAGATACTGGATATAGGGGCCGATGATCGCGATCTCGCGCGGCCGCACGACGTAGGCCCCGCGCGAGCCGCCGACGAGATCCCAATTCACGACCAGCGTCTGCAGCACGACAGCAAGCGCAAGCGTGGCGATGGCAAAGAATGCGCCGCGCAGCCGCAGCGTCAGATAGCCGGTTCCGAGGCCGATCAGTCCCGACACGATCGCGGCGATCATGACCAGGACAGGGATCGGCAGCGGATAGACCTTGTGGAAGAAGACCGACGTGTAGGCGCCGACTGCGAAGAAAGCCGCCGTTCCGAAGTTCACGTAGCCCGTATATCCGCCGAGAATGTTCCACGCGGTCGCGAGCACGACGAACTGCAGGATGGTGTAGCCGGCGAAGAAGACGTAGTCGCTGCCGATCGACCGCGCCGCCCAGAATACGGCGGCGGCGACCGCGATGGCGAGCAGCAGGAAGATCGAGGACCGCATCGTCAGCGCCCGAGCAGGCCGGCCGGCTTGACCGCCAGCGTCAGCAGAAGAATCCCGAAGCTCACGGCGGGAGCCCAGGACGGCCCGTAGAAGGTCGCAGTGAAGTTCTCCGCGACGCCGAGCAATATTGCGCCGATCAGCGTTCCGGGCAGGCTGCCAAGCCCGCCCAACACACAGATCGCGAAGACGCGGCCGATATACTCGCGCCCGATTGACGGTTCGACCGGCTGGATCACGATCAGGAAGGCGCCGGCCATGGCCGCCGTCGCGATGGAGATCGCGAAGGCATTGCGCTTGATGCGCACCGGATCGGCCGCCATGAGCCGCAACGCCAGCTCATCCTGGGAGACCGCCATGATGGCGCGCCCCATGAAGGTGCGGGTGAGGAAGACCTGCAGCAGCGCGAGGACGAGAAGCGACACCAGGCAGGGGATCAGCATGCGCAGCGGCAGGTCGACGA
>CAYVBN010000360.1:0-2674 GCA_964449645.1 uncultured Hyphomicrobiales bacterium | reverse complement strand
CGCGCAGGACCTGCATCCGAACGACATCGATTCCGAGACCGTGGCGGCGGCGGCCATCACGTATCTCGAAGGCTATCTGTGGGATCCGAAGAACGCGAAGGAAGCGTTTCTCAAGGCGGCCGGAATCGCGCACCAGTCCGGCCGACTGGTCGCGCTCACGCTCTCGGATGCGTTCTGCGTCGACCGCTGGCGCGATGAATTCCTCGAGCTGGTGCGCGCCGGCACCGTCGACCTTCTGTTCGCGAACGAGGCGGAGCTGCACAGCCTCTATCAGACCTCCGATTTCGCCGCCGCGGTCGGCGCGCTGCGCAAGGACGCGCGGCTCGCGGTGGTGACGCGCAGCGAGAAGGGCTGCCTCGTCGTCTCGCGCGAACAGACCGAGGCGGTCTCGGCGGTTTCGGTCGACCGCGTGGTCGATACGACCGGCGCGGGCGATCTGTTCGCCGCCGGCTTCCTGGTCGGCGTGGCGCGCGGGGCCGAGCTTGCCGATGCGGCGCGTCTCGGCGCGCTCGCTGCGGCCGAGGTCATCCAGCATCTCGGCGCGCGGCCGGAAACGTCGCTGAAAGACCTGGCGGCCGAGAACGGGTTCCCCCTGTAGACGCCATCGCGCCCCGCGGACCGGCGGCCCGACCGATTGGGTAACCAATTGGTAAGCAAAACACAGTTACCAGTTGGTGAATCACCAATCGGAGCTGTGACATGGCCAAGCGCAAGGTTGCACGGGCGAACAAGCAGGCCGAGCCGGAGGCGGCCAATCTGACGAACGCCGCCCCCTCCGAAGCGCCACTCCCGGTCGAGCCGCCGAGCATCGACCTCACGCCGGCCCAGCCGATCGCCCTGCCGGAAGCGCCCGAGATGCCGCTGGTGGACAGCCCGCCGCTGCAGCCGGAGGCGAAGGCCGCCGCGGCGTCCGCCGGAGCGCGCCCGCAAGCCGCCCCGGAGGCGGCGACCGCGGCCGCTCTCCCGGTGCCGGCCTTCGTGCGGGAAGACCGCACTGCCGCGGGGCAACGCGCGACGGCCGCTCCACGCGGCGTGATCTCGGCGCTGCATTCGCGTGCAAAACGCTTCCTGCCGCTCGCGGCCTCGCTCCTGCTGGCGACCACATTCGGGGCCGCCGGCGGTTCGTTCGCCGCGCTCTACCTCGTCCGCAGTGACGCCGACCGCGCGACTGTGTCGGCCGGGCTCAACGACACCGTCGCGCGGCTCTCCGCCGACCTGGCGGCGCTGCGCGCGAACGTGGCGGAGACGAGCCGCACCGCCGGCGCGCAAGTCGCCAGGATCGCCGAGCGCCTCGACCGCAGCGAGAGGGCCCAGGCGGATTCCGCCGCCAAGCTCGCGAAGCTTTCGGACGCGGCCACGCGGCTCGAGCAGCGCACCTCCGCGCTCGCGTCCGGCGACATCACCGGTTCGATTCCGGACCCGCGTCCCGCGGCGCCGACCGAGGCGAAGCGCACCGCGAAGGCCACGGTCCTGCAGGGCTGGGTGGTGCGCAGCGTCTACGACGGCGCGGCGTTGCTGCAGGGACGGATCGGCCTCGTCGAGGTCGAGCCGGGCGACACCCTGCCGGGCCTCGGCCGTGTCGAGACCATCAAGCGCCAGGACGGCCGCTGGACGGTCGTGACCTCGCGCGGACTGATCGTCGGGCGTTGAGGCCCGACCAAAGAAATTTCCAATTGCGCGTTTGTCGTTAGCAAATTGGCAAGCAACTTACCGTTAGAGATCGGTGAATCCGTTCTCTGGGGGTCCTGACATGCCTTGGCAAACGAGTGAAAGTCACGCCACACAGGTCGCTGGCGCGGGCGCTAATGCTTCCGCCACCATTCCGACCTCCGATACGTCATCCGAAAGCGCGATTTCTCCGATCATCCTGGCGGGTTGTCTCGCGCTCGCCGTCGGGGCAGGGGCGTTCCTCAGCCTGTCGGGAACCTCGGGATTCGACGCGGCGCTGAAATACGCCAATCTGGACACGCTGCTCGACACCGTGGGCTTGAGCCGCAGCAGCATCGCCACGACCGAGCAGAAACAGGCCGACACCATTTCGCGTCTCGATCGTGGCATGGATGCGCTGAGCGCACAGGTCGCCGTCCTCACGTCGAAAATGGAAGCCGCCGGTCTCGGCGACGCTGACCAGCGCCTGTCGCGGCTCGATACCGACGTCGGCCACCTCAAGGATCAGATTGCGGCCATTCAGACCGCGCAGGACGATCCGTTCACGCTCGAAGGATCCAAGGTCGATGCCACGATGCTGCGGTCCTCGATCGACGAGCTTTCGGCGCGCAGCAACAGCCAGATCGCCGCGGTGAACAAGCGTCTCGACCGGATCGAGATGATTGTCGCCGGACGGGCCGAGGTGACCGGATCGATCTCCGCTCCGCCTTCGCAACGCAAGCGCACCCATCGCGCGGGCATCAGCGGGTGGACGGCGCAGGAGATATTCGGCACCGGCATCGTCGTGGTCGGAAGCAGCGGGACCTACGAGGCCAAGCCCGGAACGACTGTCCCCGGTCTCGGCCGCATCGAGGCGATCCGCTTGGAGGACGGCCACTCGACGGTGGTGACGAACCGCGGCTCGCTCATCGTCCAATGATTTGACGGCCTGGAGCGCGTTCCGACCGATTGAATCGGGGCGCGCTCCGGGCTTTTGATATTCGACCGCACGTCGCGGCCCGGCCAG
>CAYVBN010000359.1:0-2744 GCA_964449645.1 uncultured Hyphomicrobiales bacterium | reverse complement strand
CAGGCGGTGCGCGAGACTCTCGTGCTTGTCCTCGGCTTCGGCGAGCTGCAGCAGCAATTGCCGGACCGAGGCGTCGCGCGCCGAATCCGCTGCCTTGCGGTAGAACCGGGCCGTCTCGTATTCCATCTCCTCGGCGTATTTTCGCACTTCGTCGAGGCCGAGCGGCCGGACGAGCCACAATGGGCGGTGACGGATGAAACCCTTGACGTCCTGGCGTCGGATCAGGGGCAGGTATTCCCCGAACTTGGCGCGGTAGAGATCGAACAGCATGGTCCGATGGCGCACCTCCTCGCCGGCCATTTCGTCGAACACCTTGGCGGATGCAGGATATCGTTCACGCAGGCCCTCGGCGAAGGCCTGATAGATCCGGCTGTCCTCCTCCTCGTTGGTAATGGCGAGGGCGAGGACTTCCTGCTCGGTCAGGTCGGCAAAGCTCTTCATGGCGGCCATCAATCGTCTCGATCGCCGTCCCTTATAGGAGCGAATGGGCGATGTGAAAACGCGGGGCGTGGAGAAATAAAACGGCGCCTCCAGCGAGGGCCGGAGGCGCCGGACAGCCAGGGCAATGTGGGGGGATGCCCCGGCCGAATTCGAGTCGGGTCGTGTGGATGGGAATACGCGAAAGCGCCGCGCGGGTAGATAGCGCAATCTGTCGCGCGACGAAAACGCGTGGCAACAATGCAGGCATGCGAAGCTCGCAAGCCTGACAGAGAACGTGACGAATGCGATGTTTGGACGGACGACATTGGCGGAGAGAATGAATCGGTTCTTCATGCGGCGCGTGGTCGCGGCGCCGCTGCGCCCCATGCTTCACGTCTATTGGCGCCTCGCGCGCGGACTGACGCTCGGCGTGCGCGGACTGGTGATCGACGGCGACAATCGCGTCTTTCTCGTCCAGCACAGTTACGTGCCGGGCTGGCATCTGCCGGGCGGCGGCGTGGAGCCGGGCGAAACTCTGCTCGATGCGCTCGCGCGCGAATTGCGCGAGGAGGGCAACATCGAATTGATCGAGCCGCCCGTCCTGCATGGAGTCTTCTTCAATGCACGGCTGTCGCGGCGCGACCACGTCGCGCTCTTCGTCGTGCAGTCGTTCCGGCAGATCGCTCCGCCGCAGCCCGATCACGAGATCGTGGCCCATGGTTTCTTTCCGCTCGGCGCGCTGCCCGGCGGGACCACCGCGCCGACGCGCCAGCGCATCGCCGAAGTCCTGCTCGGAGCGCCGACGCGTCCCGACTGGTGAACGATCGGGCCGTCTGCCGCGCAGTGTGGACGCATGTACGGCAAGTGAGTTCCGCAACCGTTGGAATGCAGTGTGGCCTCGGATCAGCACGCACCGCTTTCGCACTGCTGTGCATCCGGGGAGCGAGTCTGCGATTTGGGGGAAGCGCGATTGGGGGAGACGGCGCACCATTCTTAGACCCGTGCCCCGGTGCGGCGCGCACAAAGTGGCGTGGCGCAGATCCGGGACCCACTCAAACTTTCAACAGTCGGGTATCAAAATCGTGCGCGGTCGTGCGGCGCATCGAAATCGAGCTTCGGTCCGAGCGGCACGATTCCCGTCGGATTGATCGTCCGGTGACTGCCGTAATAGTGCCGCTTGATGTGATCGATGTTCACCGTCTCGGCGACGCGCGGCACCTGGTAGAGATCGCGCAGATAGTTCGAAAGATTCGGATAATCGGCGATGCGGCGCAAATTGCATTTGAAATGGCCGACATAGACGGCGTCGAAGCGCACGAGCGTGGTGAACAGTCGCCAATCCGCCTCGGTGATCACGTTTCCGGCGAGATAGCGCTGGCGCGAAAGCCGCTCGTCCAGTTGGTCGAGCGTTGCGAAGAGCGAGCGGAACGCCTCCTCGTAGGCGGCCTGCGTGGTCGCGAAGCCGGCGCGGTACACGCCGTTATTCACATTGGGATAAACGATGTCGTTGACGCGGTCGATTTCGGCCCGCAGCTCAACCGGATAATAATCGGTCTTGACCGGCGTGAGCGCGTCGAAGGCCGAGTTGAACATGCGGATGATCTCTGAGGATTCGTTGTTGACGATGGTGCGCCGCTGCTTGTCCCAGAGGACCGGCACCGTCACGCGGCCGCTGAAGCGCGAATCGGCGAGCAGATAGACGTCCGCGAGCGTGTGCTTTCCGTTGGCCGTGTCGGCCGTCGGTTCGCCGGCAGCACCGAAGCGCCACCCTTCCTTGCCCATCAACGGTTCCACAACCGAGAGCGAGATCACGTCCTCGAGCCGCTTGAGCTTGCGGAAGATCAGCGTCCGGTGCGCCCACGGGCAGGCGAGCGAGACATAGAGGTGATAACGGCCGGCTTCGGCCGGGAACCCGCCTTCGCCGGTCGGGCCGGGACTGCCGTCCGGGGTCACCCAGTTGTGAAAGCGGGTCGGCTGGCGGACGAAGCGTCCGCCCGTCGCAGCCGTGTCGTACCACTGGTCTTGCCAGACGCCGTCAACGAGCAGGCCCACGAGAGTCTCCCTGATTGTCGAGGCACATGTAGGGCCTCCGTTGCGCTTGCGCAGCCCCGATGATCGAAACCGCGTGTCGCTCACCCATGCCGCGAATGCCCGCCCGGGTTTCGGTGTTCATGCAATTGGGTCCGCCGTTCCGGCAACTTGGCGAGGTCGGTCATGAAACGATGGGGTATCTGCATTACCGCGCTCATGGCGCTGTTCGTTTCTGCCACGGCAGCTCCGGCGCAGACCAAGTCGGGTCTCGACAAGCTCTATATCCTCAACTG
>CAYVBN010000358.1:0-4043 GCA_964449645.1 uncultured Hyphomicrobiales bacterium | reverse complement strand
CGAATGCGTCGTTCGGAAGGGCGTCATCACTTCGGGTGCGGGGCGGCGCAATTGCGCGCCGATCGTCGGTCGGCTGATAGGTGTGCGGCAGCCGGATGATCTTCTCCGAGAAAAGCTCCTCCTCTCCCGGCGGAACGAGGGTCCGGTCCGCGACGATGTAGTCGATCCACGGAGCGCCCAACGTACCCGGATAGCCGAGCCACTGCACTTGGACGGGAGCCGGCCGGTAGCTCAGGATTTTCGAGCGATTCCGCTGCGTCCAACCGGTCAAATCGATCGCAACATCGCATTCGTCCTCGGCGATGCGGCGCGCCGCGTCATGGTTCGAAATTTCGTTCAGCGGAACGACCCTATCGAAGGCCTCAACCAAGCGGGCACGGAACGCGCTGTCCGACGGTGGAGAATAATCGTAGGCGATGACCTCGAACCGATTGCGGTCATGAAGTTCGAACGTGCGCACCGCCAGATACGCGACCGCATGATCGCGCAGGTCACCGGAGACATATCCGAGACGTAAGCGACCACCACGCTGTCTCGATCGGGTGGAACGTACGGACTCGGACGATGGCGGGACCAGTTTCTGAGCATAGCCACGCGCGGCCGATAGCTGGTTCGCGGCCGAGGCACCAGGCAGCATGAGCAGAGTGAACGGAGATTGGTCGCATTCTGCCCAGTCACGTGTGGACGCACGTGCGATCTTTTCCTCGATGCCGATCTCGGCCGCGAACGTCCAATCACAGGCGGCTCGTGCAGCGGAAACCGCCGCAAGGGCGTGAGGAAGTGATTTCTGGTAGCTCTTGGTTTTCTTATAGAGCGCGACCGCCTCATGGGCCCGGCCAGTGCCGGCGAACGCACTTCCGGCGACGTCCAAGGCGTCCGCCACGGCCGGGATCACGGTCGTTGCCGCATCGCACAGGTCGACGACGCGTTGCGCCATTGCGCGCGCTTCCTCGAACCGCGCGCTATCGCGCAGCAGCAGCGCCAGATTGGCATACGCGGCCGGATCGGACGGGTTGGCGGAAATCGCGCGGCGATAGCTCGCTTCCGCTTCGGGAATGCGTCCGAGGTCGCGCAATGTATTCCCCAAATTGAACGCGATCGCCGCGTGCGTTGGCGCCAGGGAAAGGGCCTGGCGCAAGACCTGCTCGGCTTCTCCCGTGCGGTGCAGAGCCTTCAGAACAGTCCCGAGTGCGTTCAGCGCCTCGACCGAAAAAGGCCGCAAGGCCAGCGCACGACGCAGACTCGTCTCGGCCTCGGTGAAATGCTCCAGGCGCTGCTGGCACAGTCCGAGGTTTTCCCAGAACTGTGCATCGCCTGGCGCGCGATGGACGGCCCGCTCGAGCTGCGGCAGGGCATCGGAATGACGTCCCTGCGCAGAGAGTGCAATCCCCAGGAGTTCGTGGAGGAGCGCGTGGCCTGGAAGGGATTTCAGCAGCCTCCGTGCGTACGCCTCCATGTCCGCGAACCGGCCGGCGGCATGAAACGCCATTAATTCGGAAATGGCGTCAGGCGACCGCATTACTGGCCCTGGGCTTGCTCACGGGGCTGTCGACTGACATAGATGGCGACCGCGGCGTAGGGCTGGCTGCAAACACGACGAGGCTGCCACGGCTTCCGAAGCGCCTCGGCATGCTCGGACCGACACTGCCGAAAATTGAACGAGAATGTGAGCCTTTGGGGTGCTGGCGACGTGCGGCGACATCTAACGGAGCGAATTCTCGTTACCGGCGGGGCCGGATTCCTGGGCTCTCACTTATGCGAGCGCCTGCTGGAGAGCGGCGCGGAAGTCTTGTGCGTCGACAACTTCTATACCGGAACACGGCACAACATAGAACATCTTCTCACGCAACCTCGCTTCGAGGTGCTGAGGCATGACGTCACCTTTCCGCTCCATGTCGAGGTGGACCGGATCTACAATCTCGCCTGCCCGGCTTCCCCGACGCACTATCAGCACGACCCGGTCCAGACCACGAAGACGAGCGTCATCGGCGCCATCAATATGCTCGGGCTGGCCAAACGGTTGCGAGCGAAAGTCCTGCAGGCCTCGACCTCGGAAATTTACGGGGATCCTCATGATCACCCGCAAGGCGAGGATTATTGGGGCAACGTGAACCCGATCGGGCCGAGGTCCTGCTACGACGAAGGCAAGCGATGCGCCGAAACGCTGTTCTTCGACTACCGGCGCCAGCACCAACTTTCGATCAAAGTAGCCCGGATATTCAATACCTACGGCCCCCGCATGCATCCCCACGACGGCCGTGTCGTTTCGAATTTCGTAGTTCAGGCGTTGCTCGGCCGGGACATTACGATCCACGGCGATGGATCGCACACGCGAGCGTTCTGCTACGTGGACGACCTGGTCGACGGGCTGATGCGCCTCATGGCCACGCCGGAGAGCGTGACCGGGCCGATCAACCTTGGAAATCCGCAAGAAGTTTCGATCCTGGAGCTGGCGACGCTGACGATCGAGCTCACGAACTCCCGCTCACGGCTCGTCCATCGTCCATCGCCGGAGGACGATCCGCGGCGCCGCCGTCCGGATATTTCGCGCGCCAACGAGCAGCTCGGCTGGACGCCGCGCACCATGCTCAAGGACGGATTGCTCCGGACGATCGCGTATTTCGATGAGCTGCTTTCGAATTCCGAAAGTCGAAAGCTCATCGCCGACATGCCGGCTTAGTTCAGCCCAGGATGTCCCACTCCCGCGGCACCACGCCGGCGCTGATCGCCTTGCGCACGTAATAGTTCCACAACTTGCCGACATGGAACTCGCGCATTTCATGGCGGTTGATCCGCTCCATCTCGGCCGCGGTGAGCGGCAGCGGCGTGCGCCCGGCCTGCAGCACCTGCAATAGCGCGTTGGCGTTCTCCTTGAAGTGCACGGCGTCGACCAGGACCGCCGGGGCGGATTCCGCCACGAGCACCATCCCGTGCGCGCGCATCAGCGCCGCGTTGTGCGGCCCGAGCGTCTTCGCCAACGCCCGCCCCTGCTCCGGCAGCTTGATGTGGCTGGGATCGGGATCGGTGGGAATCCCGCTCTCCCAGCGCACCGCGCGGGCGCGCATCGGCACCAGCGTCACGCCCTGCATCATCGTGAAGGCGATCGCCACCTCGAGATGGCAGTGAAGCACGGCCTGCACGTCGGGCCGCGCTTTCAGGATCTCGATGTGGATGGGCAGTTCGGACGGCGGCTTGCCGTCGCCTTCGATCACCCTGCCCTCGTGGTCGACGAGCAGCAGGGTGTCGGGCGCAAGCTCGGCGCGGGAATCCTCGCCCCGCTGGATCAGGAAGGCATCGCGACCGGGCACGCGCACCGAAAGATGCCCGCTGTAGTCGAGGATGCCTTCCGAGACGAGAATGCGGGTCGCTGCCGCGACTTCCGCCGCAAGTCTCCGCTGATCGCCGGCCGCTGGGCGGCGGCCGGGCGCTGCGTGCGAGCCCTTGCTCATCGACCGGTGTGCTGCCCGACGCCGCCGATGATCTGCGCGAGGCGTGCCGCGATCGGCTTCGGCGTCGCAACGATATCGGCGACGATTTTCTGCAGCTCCTCGCCCGACACGGGGTCGACGTCGAACTTGCTCTTCTTGGCGTCATCGATGAACGCCGGGTCCTTGATCATCTCGTCGAAGGCCTTGCGCAGGGCGGCGACGCGGTCCGCGGGCACGTTCGGCGTCGTGAAAACAGGACGTCCGATCGTGCCGGAGGCCGACACCAGCTTGAGGACGGCGCGGTCCTCATCGTTCTTGGCGAGATCCATCAGGAGCGGCACGTCGGGCAGGTCCGACGCCTTGGTCAGGCCGATCTGAACCAGGATGTTGATCTTATGATCGCGCAGCCAATCGGGCCGCGTCGCCTTCCAGGACGACCAGCTGTTCGAGCCGCGGCCCGCCACCTCGCCGCGCTCCATCGCCAGGTTGATGTCGTTGCAGCCCGGATAGCCGATAACGATCTTGAACTTGGTGCCGAGCAGCGCGTTCATCACCTTCGGATATTGGGAGGACGTGCTGCCGCCCGTGGCGCCCACCGGTACTTCCTTCTGCTTG
>CAYVBN010000357.1:0-1527 GCA_964449645.1 uncultured Hyphomicrobiales bacterium | reverse complement strand
TCCTCGGGCAAGCTGCTGTTCGCCGCCCGCATCATCCCGTATCGCGGCTCGTGGCTCGACATCGAGTTCGATGCCAAGGACATCGTGTATGCGCGCATCGACCGGCGTCGGAAGATCCCGGTGACGTCGCTGCTCTATGCGCTCGGCATGGATGCCGAGGAGATTCTCGCCACGTTCTACAAGAAGGTGCTCTACAAGCGCACCAAGGACGGCTGGCGCGTGCCGTTCGATGCCAACCGCCTCAAGGGCTACAAGGCCGTCAACGACCTGGTCGACGCCGATTCGGGCAAGGTCGTGGTCGAGGCCGGCAAGAAGATCACCGTGCGCCAGGCGCGCCAGCTCGCCGAGAAGGGGCTGAAGGCGCTGCGCATGACCGATGAGGAGCTCATCGGTCACTACATCGGCGAGGATCTCGTCAACCCGAAGACGGGCGAGATCTACGTCGAGGCCGGCGCCGAGATCACCGAGAAGACCCTGAAGGCGCTGAACGAGGCGGGCTACAAGGAAATCCCCGTTCTCGACATCGATCACGTCAACGTTGGCGCCTACATCCGCAACACCCTCACCGTCGACAAGAACATGACGCGCGAGGACGCGCTGTTCGACATCTATCGGGTGATGCGTCCGGGCGAGCCGCCGACGCTCGACACCGCGCAGGCGATGTTCCACTCGCTGTTCTTCGATCCCGAGCGCTACGACCTCTCGGCGGTCGGCCGCGTCAAGATGAACATGCGCCTCGACCTGCAGGCCGACGACACCGTCCGTGTGCTGCGCAAGGACGACATCCTCGGCGTCATCCGCACGCTGGTCGACCTGCGCGACGGCAAGGGCGAGATCGACGACATCGACCACCTCGGCAATCGCCGGGTGCGCTCGGTCGGCGAGCTGATGGAGAACCAGTACCGCATCGGCCTCCTGCGCATGGAGCGTGCGATCAAGGAGCGCATGTCGTCGGTCGACATCGACACCGTCATGCCGCAGGACCTGATCAACGCCAAGCCGGCGGCGGCCGCGGTGCGCGAGTTCTTCGGCTCCTCGCAGCTCTCGCAGTTCATGGACCAGACCAATCCGCTCTCGGAGATCACCCACAAGCGGCGCCTCTCGGCGCTCGGCCCGGGCGGTCTGACGCGCGAGCGCGCGGGCTTCGAGGTGCGCGACGTGCACCCGACGCACTACGGGCGCATCTGTCCGATCGAGACGCCGGAAGGTCCGAACATCGGTCTCATCAATTCGCTCGCGACCTACGCGCGGGTGAACAAGTACGGATTCGTCGAAACGCCCTATCGCAAGGTGAAGGACGGCCGCGTCACCGACGAGGTCGTCTATCTCTCGGCGATGGAGGAGGGGCGCTACTACGTCGCCCAGGCGAACCAGTCGGTCGACAGCCGCGGGCGTTTCACCGAAGACCTGATCGTCTGCCGTCACGCCGGCGACGTCCAGATGGTGGCGCCCGATCGTGTCGACTACATGGACGTGTCGCCGAAGCAACTCGTGTCGGTGGCGGCGGCGCTCATCCCGTTCCTCGAG
>CAYVBN010000356.1:0-5176 GCA_964449645.1 uncultured Hyphomicrobiales bacterium | reverse complement strand
CGGGAAATCCGCCGCCGGTGATGTGGGCGAGCGCCTTGATGCCCGCCGTTTCACGGATGGCCGTGAGGCAGGAGGCAACATAGATGCGCGTCGGCGTCAGCAGCGCCTCGCCGAGTGTGCGCTGCGGATCGAACGGCGCCGGGCTGGCGAGGCCGAGCCCGCTGCGCTCGACCACGCGCCGCACCAGTGAAAAGCCGTTCGAATGCACCCCGGAGGCGGCAAGCCCGAGGACGACGTCCCCGGCCGCGATATCCGGCCGCGGCAGGAGCTGGCCGCGCTCGGCGGCCCCGACGGCGAAGCCTGCGAGGTCGTAGTCGCCCGGCTGGTAGATCCCGGGCATCTCGGCGGTCTCCCCGCCGATGAGGGCGCAGCCCGCCTCCCGGCAGCCTTCGGCGATGCCGCTGACGACATCCGCGGCGGCCTCCGGCTCCAGTTTTCCGCAGGCGAAATACTCGAGAAAAAACAGCGGCTCCGCGCCCTGGACCACGAGGTCGTTGACCGACATGGCGACGAGGTCGATGCCGATCGTGGCATGGCGCGCGGTCTCGATCGCGAGCTTGACCTTCGTGCCGACCCCGTCGGTGGCCGCGACGAGCACCGGATCGGAAAAACCCGCGCGGGCGAGATCGAACAGGCCGCCGAACCCGCCGATCTCGGCGTCGGCGCCGCGCCGCGCGGTCCGGCGGACGAGCGGCTTGATGAGCTCGACCAACCGATTTCCGGCATCGATGTCGACGCCGGCCTGCGCATAGGTGAGCCCGGGACGGCCCTTGTCCTGCATCTGTCGCGTCCTGCCTTGCCGGTCCGCGGGTGGTACGGCGGAATCGAGGCCGGTGCAATGGCCGGAGCGCGATCCGCAAAAGCGGATACCGGGTTGCGCTAGTGTCCCGATTCCGAAGTTTGCGATCGGACTCGCCGCACGGTTGTGCGAACTTCGGGTTCGGCCACGAGGTCGCGCTCAAAATCAATGAACTGGCACGTGATCCGGCGACCCCTCACACCTCGCCGGATCATGCGGAAGGGAGCAATTGCCGGCTGGACAGTGCGGTCAGCGCCAAGCTAATCGTTCGACACCTCGGCGCGCGCCGGGCGGAGTCGGGACCAAGAATTGAACCTTCCCAATCTCATTACCATCGCGCGGATCCTGCTCGTTCCCGTCGTGGTCTGGGCGATCGGTCAGGACGCGATGCTGGCGGCCTTTCTGCTGTTCGTTGCGGCCGGCATCAGCGACGCGGTGGACGGATTTCTCGCCAAGCGGTTCGGCATGACGAGCGAGCTCGGCGCGTATCTCGACCCGCTTGCCGACAAGGCGCTGATCATGTCGATCTACGTCGCGCTCGGCGTCACGCAGGCGATCCCGCGCTGGCTCGTCATTCTCGTCGTCTCGCGCGACATCATGATCATCGGCGGGGTGATGCTGTCGTGGGTGCTGGGCAAGCCGATCGCCGTCAAGCCGCTGCTGGTCTCGAAGCTCAACACGCTGGCGCAGATCGTATTCGCCGGCCTGGTCCTCGCGTCCCTCGGGTTCGGCTTTTCGGCGGGGCCGGTCGAGCCGTCCTTGATGGGACTCGTCGCCTTGCTGACACTGCTGTCGGTCGGATTTTACGTCGTGGAATGGGTCCGCCACATGAACGGGGCCGGATCGAGCGCGTGATCATACGGTCGAGATCGGGCATCGCCCGGAGGTCGCCATGAGCCTGAAATCGCAGATGGCGTTTTGGGTGGCCGCTCTCGTTCTTTTCGTTTTGCTGATCTGGCTGCTGCACGAAATCCTGCTGCCGTTCGTTGCCGGCATCGCGCTCGCCTATCTGCTCGATCCCCTGGCCAACCGGATCGAGCACTTCGGCATCGGACGCCTGCCGGCGACGTTCCTCATCCTCGGCCTGTTCGTCTTCCTGTTCCTGCTGAGCGTCGTGCTGCTCGCGCCGGTTCTCGGCAACCAGCTCGCGGCCTTCGTCGATCGGTTGCCCGACTATGCCGCGCGCCTCCAGAGCCTGGCGGTCGATCCCGGTCGGCCGTGGCTGAGCCGGATCGTGCGCGACGGCCTCGGCGACGCCCAGATCGGCAGCATCGTCAAGCAGGCGACCGGGGGCGTGCTCGTCTTCGTCAAGTCGCTGTGGTCCGGCGGGCAGACGCTGGTGTCGATCCTCTCGCTTCTCATCGTCACGCCGGTCGTCGCCTTTTATCTCCTCAACGACTGGAACCGGATGGTCGCGACGGTCGACCACTGGCTGCCGCGGGCGCATGCGCCGACCATCCGGGCGCTGGCGCGCGAGATCGACCGCGCGATCGCCGGCTTCGTGCGTGGACAGTCGGGGGTGTGTCTCATCCTCGGGTCGTTCTATGCACTCGGCCTCACCGTCACCGGCCTCAATTTCGGGCTGCTGATCGGCGCGCTGTCCGGGCTCATCAGCTTCATTCCCTATGTCGGCTCTTTCACCGGCCTGGTGCTGTCGCTCGGTGTCGCGGTCGCCCAGTTCTTTCCCGATTGGGGCCCCATCGTGGCCGTTCTCGCCGTCTATCTGATCGGGCAGTTCCTCGAGGGCTACGTGCTCGCGCCCTACCTGGTCGGACCGAGCGTGGGGCTGCATCCGGTCTGGTTGATGTTCGCGCTGGTCGCCTTCGGATATCTGTTCGGTTTCGTCGGATTGTTGATCGCCGTCCCGCTCGCCGCGGCGATCGGAGTACTCGTCCGCTTCGCCCTGAAGAGTTATCTTGCGAGCTCTCTCTACTGGGGCGGGGAAGCAGGGTGATCGCGATGCCCGACTCGGAGCCTCCGCATCAACTCGCCTTTGCGCTGGAACACTCCGAAAGCCACGCCCCGGAGGATTTCCTCGCCGGGCCCTCGAATGCGGCGGCGTTGGCGCTGGTCGAGCGCTGGCCGGACTGACCTTCGCAGGTGGTGGCGCTCGTCGGGCCGGAGGGGGCCGGCAAGAGCCATCTGGCGTCGGTCTGGGCGGCGCGCGCCGGCGCACCGGTGCTGGCCGGAGCCGCGCTCGCGGGCTCGACCCTCCCGGATATCCTCGCGGATGGCGCGCTCGTGCTCGAAGATCTCTCGGCCGAGACGATTGACGAACGCGCCTTGTTCCATCTGCTCAATCTGGCGCGCGAGGAGCGGGCCTTCGTGCTGCTGACGGCGCGCACGCCGCCGGCGACCTGGCCGGTTCGGCTCAACGATTTGACCTCCAGACTGCGCGCGCTTCCGGTCGTCACGCTCGCGGCGCCCGACGACACGCTCTTGCGCGCGGTGCTGATCAAGCTGTTCTCCGACCGCCAGCTCAACGTCGACGAAAGCCTCGTCGCCTACGTGGCGTCGCGCATCGAACGCTCGTTTGCGGCCGCGCGCGCCGTGGTGGCGAAGCTCGATCGCGAGGCGCTGAGCCGGGGGCGCCCGGTGACGCGGGCGCTCGCGGGCGAGGTCCTGCGCGAGCCTGGGACCTGAGGTTGGGCCCTGAGCCTGGGACCCTGAGGCGGCTCGTATCGGCTTACCTTCCGTCATCGAACTGTCACGAAAAGCCCGGATAAGACAAAATACACGCGACTGGGTTATGGTGTGACATGGTCGACAGCGGCCAAAGCATTGTTTTACCTATTGAATCGGTGCGAGAGCCGGGCCCGGTCGCAGTCGATGCGCCGACCCTCGACCTCGGCGCCATCCCGGATCGATTCATTAACCGCGAGCTCTCCTGGTTGCACTTCAACCGGCGGGTGCTCGAGGAAGCAGCCAATCCGCACCACCCGCTGCTCGAGCGCGTGCGCTTCCTGTCGATCTCGGCCAGCAATCTCGACGAGTTCTTCATGGTGCGCGTCGCCGGCCTCAAGGGGCAGGTCCGCGCCGGCATCACGACGCGCAGCCCTGACGGGCTCACGCCGGCCGAGCAGCTCGCGCGCATCACCGAAGCCGTGTCGGCGCTCGGCGGCGATCAGCAGAAGCGGTGGCGCGAGCTGCGCAGCGAGCTGGCCGCGCAAGGGATCGTGCTGGTCGAAGGCGGGGCGCTGAAGAAACAGGATCGCGTCTGGCTCGAAGACTATTTCCTGCGCCACATCTTTCCGGTGCTCACGCCGCTCGCCATCGATCCGGCTCATCCGTTCCCGTTCATTCCTAATCTCGGCTTCTCGCTCGCCCTGCAGCTCGTGCGCGCCAGCGACGGCAAGCCGATGAACGCGCTCATTCGCGTGCCGCAGAAAATCGAGCGCTTCGTCCGTCTCCCGGCCGGATCCGATGCCAGCGTGGTGCGGGTGATCACGCTCGAACAGGCGACCTCTCTGTTCATCCCGAAGCTCTTCCCCGGATACAGCGTGAAGGGGCAGGGGGTCTTCCGCGTCATCCGGGATTCGGAAATCGAGATCGAGGAAGAGGCCGAAGACTTGGTCCGGCTGTTCGAGCGCGTGCTCAAGCGCCGCCGGCGCGGATCGGTGATCCGTCTCGAGATGGAAGCCGGCATGCCGCCCGAGCTGCGCCGCTTCGTCCAGCGTGCGCTCGCGGTCGCCGACGACGAGGTCTTCCTGGTCGACGGCGAGCTCGCCCTCAACGAGCTGTCGCAGCTTCTCAGCCTCGACCGCCCCGACCTCGAATTCGTGCCGTACAATCCGCGTTTCCCCGAGCGCATCCGCGACCATGCGGGCGACTGCTTCGCGGCGATCCGGCAGAAGGACCTGATCGTCCATCACCCCTACGAGTCGTTCGACGTGGTGGTGCAGTTCCTGCAGCAGGCCGCGCGCGATCCCGACGTCGTGGCGATCAAGCAGACGCTCTACCGCACCTCGGCCGACAGCCCGATCGTCCGTGCGCTGGTCGAGGCTGCGGAGGCCGGCAAGTCGGTGACGGCGCTCGTCGAGCTCAAGGCGCGTTTCGACGAAGAGGCGAACATCCGCTGGTCGCGCGACCTTGAGCGTGCCGGCGCGCAGGTGGTGTTCGGCTTCATCGAGCTCAAGACTCACGCCAAGCTCTCGCTCGTCGTGCGGCGCGAAGGGGGCTCGCTGCTCTCCTATGTGCACGTCGGAACCGGCAACTACCATTCGGTGACGGCGCGCATCTATACCGATCTCTCCTTCTTCACGGCGGATCCGGTGATCGCCCGCGACGTCGGCCGCATCTTCAATTTCATCACCGGATACGCGGCGCCCGCCGAGCTCGAGCGCATGGCGGTGTCGCCCGTCAATCTGCGCGGCCGCA
>CAYVBN010000355.1:0-6488 GCA_964449645.1 uncultured Hyphomicrobiales bacterium | reverse complement strand
CAGCGTCGGTCCCATGATGGGACCGAGCATCACGCCGATGCCCCAGATCGCCATGGCGGAGCCGCGCCGCTCGGCCGGATAGGAATCGAGCATCACGGCCTGCGAGATCGGCACGAGCGCCGCGCCGAACATGCCCTGCAGCAGACGGAACAGCACCATCTGGGTGATGTTCTGCGCCAGACCGCAGAGCAGCGAGGCGAAGGTGAAGCCGGCGGCGCAGACGATGAAGAGCTTCTTGCGGCCGAAGCGGTCGGCGAGCCAGCCCACCGGCGCCGTCATAATGGCGGCGGCGACGATGTAGGAGGTCAGGATCCAGTTGACCTGGTCGAGCGAGGCCGAGAGGCTGCCCTGCATGTAGGGGAGGGCGACGTTGGCGATCGTGGTGTCGAGCGCCTGCATGATCGTCGCCGTCATGGCGCAGACGGTCAGCGCCGCACGCCGGAATCCGACCGGCATCGCTGCGGCGGTCGGAGCGGCACTCATTTCTTGTCTCCCTCGGCGGCGTTTGCCGGGCCCGCGAGGCCGACGAGCGAGAGCAGGGACCGGTGATGGCCGGTGTCGATCTCGACGGTCACGCTCATGCCGGCGCGCAGGTTGCGGACCTCTTCGTCGTCATCGAAGACGATGCGCACGGGCACGCGCTGCACTACCTTGACCCAGTTCCCGCTCGCGTTCTGCGGCGGCAGGATCGCGAACTGCGCTCCGGTGCCGGGACTGACGGCGGACACTTTCCCGTGGAAGACATGATCCGGGAAGGTGTCGACCGAAATCGTCACCGACTCGCCGACGCGCAGATAGGTGATGTCGGTTTCCTTCGGATTGGCGTCAATCCAGGGCGCTGCATCGTCGACGACGCTGAAGACCGGGCTGCCGGCCATGACGAACCGGCCGAGCTGGATGTTGTCGACCTGGGTGGCGGTTCCGGCGATCGGCGCGCGCAGGATCGTGTGCGCGAGATCGCGCTTGGCCTGGTCGAGCGCGGCCTGGGCCTGCACGTAGGGCGGAAACTTCTCGATCGGCAGGTTGGGATCGCCGAGCAACTGCGTGAGCGTGTCGCCGCGCTGCTGCACGGCGAGCTGGCTCTGGAGCTGCGCGGTGACCATCGCGCTCGCCGCGGTGTCGACGTCGGCCTGCGAGGTCGTGCGCGATTCGGCGAGCGTCCGCTTGCGGTCGAGGTCGCGCTGCTTCAGCTCGACGTTCTTCTGCGCGAGGTCGACCAGCGTATCGAGCGATTTCAGGTTGCTCTTCAGCTTGGCGAAATCGGTGCGCACGGTGGCGAGCTTCGCCTCGGCCTGCTGCATCGCCAGCCGAAACGGCTGCGGGTCGATCTCGAACAGTTCGTCGCCCGGCGAGACATGCTGTCCCTCGTGCACGAATATGCGGTCGACCTTGCCGGAAATGTCCGGCGTGATCAGGACCTTCTGCGCGCCCACATAGGCGTTGTCGGTGGAGATGTAGCGGCCGCCCGAAAGATAGAACCAGGTGCCGCCGACGAGCGCGAGGAGCGGAAGGACGACGAGCAGGATGAGGCGCAGCCGTCCGCGGCTCAGGCCGCGCGCCGCCTTGCGGCTTTCGGGCGCCGTTTCCGCGGGCACGACCTTGAGCGCAGGGTCGTTCTTCGTTGGATCGGTCTTCAAGGCGGGGTCAGACATGGCGTTCACCGGCAGCCGCTGCTTCGGCCCTCTTCTGGATTTCGTTGCGAACGTTTTCCTTGGCGATCGCGAGCTGCGAGATCATCAGGCTGAGCGCGTCCGGCTCGATCCCTCTGAACACGGTCTCGGTCAGCTCTTCGGCAATGACGTGCAGGCGATCGACCACCGGCCGTGCCGCCGGGGTCAGGAACAGGCGCTTGGCGCGCCGGTCGGTCGGATCGGCGCGGCGTTCTATGAGGCCGTTGTCGCACATGCGGTCGACGATCCGGGTCAGGGTGATCGGCTGGATGTCGAGCACGTCGGCGAGCTCCGACTGCTTCGAGCCTTCCGCGCGGGACAGCCGGACCAGAACCGCCCACTGGGCGTAGCTCATGCCGAACTGTCCGGCCCTCTGGTCCGCATAGGTCCGGACCATCCTGGCCAAATCCTTGATCAGGAACGCGAGTTCTCTTTTCTGGCTGATCGGGGGCATGTTGGAAAACCTCTAAGCTAGCACTATGATAAGCTTGCTTATTATCTTCTTCAAGAGGGCAGGAACGCTGCTCCGCCGCCCCCGTGCTCGCGCGGCGATGACGCGGTCCCGGGCCTGAGGCAGAGTGTCGCCAGCCCGGCGCGTCCGCGCCGGGCGTGCCATGCGAAAGGACGGGACGATGGACAAGGCAACCTACGATCGTGGACTCGAGATCCGCCGCTCGGTGCTCGGCAAGGACTACGTTGATACCGCCCTCAAGAACGCCGACGCATTCAGCCGTCCGTTGCAGGACCTTCTCACCGAATACTGCTGGGGCGCGGTTTGGGGCCGCGAGAAACTGCCGCTCAAGACCCGCAGCCTGCTCAATCTCGCGATGCTCGGCGCCCTCAACCGCCGGCACGAACTGAAGACGCATGTGGCCGGCGCGCTGCGCAACGGCGTCACCCAGGAGGAGATCTGCGAGGTGTTCCTGCAGGTGGCGATCTATGCAGGCGTTCCGACCGCGGTCGACGCCTTCCGTATCGCCCGTGAGGTCTTTGCCGAGAAGCCGGCGGAGTGACAGGCCGGGCGTGAGGGAAATCCATCGACAGGTCCACGTTGATGATGGCTGCGAGGGGATTACCGGAATAGGCTAGGGGAGACCGGCGCTGCGGAACGGCCGCGCGCGTCCTGAGTTGTCGTGGGCGTTCAATGCGAGGTGACGTGCTTCAGGTCGAGCGTGAATCGTACGGACCGGTGCTCATTGCCGATGTCGGCGGGACAACCAGCCGATTCGCGGTGTCGGTCGGGGAACGTCCGCAAGACCTGGTCACGATCTGCAACGACACCGTCGCGAGTCTCGAGGACGCGATCGCCGACTATCTCGGGCGGGTGCCGGTCCGGCCCCGCACCGCCGTCCTCGCCGTCGCCGGGCCGGTCGAGGGGGAGGAGGTCGCGCTCACCAACCGCAGATGGCGCTTTCGCGCCTCCGAGGTCGCGGCCCGCTTCGGCTTCGCCAAGATCCGCATCATCAACGACTTCGAGGCGCTCGCCTGGGCGTTGCTCGGGCTCGAGCCGCACGAATCGCGCCTGATCGGCCCGGCCTGCGAGCCGGGCAAGGGCACGCGGGTTGTGCTCGGGCCGGGCACCGGGCTCGGGGTGGCGGCGCTCGTGCCGGCGGGCGGCGGCTGGGCGGCGGTCGCGAGCGAGGGCGGTCACGCCTGCCTCGGCGCGCTGTCGGCCGAGGAGCACGCCGTCCTGGAGCAGGTACGGCGCGACTGCGGCATCGCTTCCGCCGAGGCGGTGCTCTCGGGTCCGGGGCTGGTGCGGCTCTATCGGACGCTCTCGGGCGATACGGCAACGGCGCGGTCCGAAGATGTGCTCGAGCGGGCGCGGGCCGGAGAGGCCGATGCGCGGGCGGCGGCGGCCCTGTTCGTGCGGCTGCTCGGACGTTTTGCCGGCGACGTGGCGCTGATGTTCAAGGCGACGGGCGGGGTCTATCTCGCTGGCGGCGTTGCGGTTGCGCTCGGGCCGCTGCTCGACGAGGCGGCATTCCGGGCCGCCTTCGAGGCGCATCCGCCATACGAAAGCTTGCTCGCGCGCATTCCGACGCGGCTCCTCGCCTGCCGCGAGCCGGGCCTTCTCGGCTGCGCCGCGCTGGTCGAGCAGTTCGTCACCACCGGCCGCGAGATCTGAGCTCTCTGAAATAAGAACCGCTTGGCCGCAGACCATGTGGCCGAACATGAAATCGAAAACGCGCGGAACGTGCCCGTTCAAATGAGCCCGAGGTCGGCGAGCGCGTTCTGGTGATGCGCGGCGGACTCCTCCGAAAAACAGCAGAACACGACGTGCCGCAGGGAGCGGGCATCGGCGGAGAGGTCCGAGACGGCGGTGCCGACCGCAATGCGCGCCGCAAGATCGGCGGGAAACCGATAGATGCCGGTCGAGATCGCCGGAAAGGCGATCGAGGCGAGCCGGTGATCGGCCGCGAGCGCAAGCGCGGTGCGGTAGCAGGAGGCGAGCAATTCCTCCTCGCCCTTCCGGCCGCCGCTCCACACCGGCCCGACCGCATGGATGACGTGTCTCGCCTTCAGCCGGAAGCCGGGCGTGATCTTGGCCGAGCCAGTCTCGCAGCCGCCGAGCTTGCGACAGGCGTCGAGCAGCTCGGGGCCGGCGGCGCGGTGAATGGCGCCGTCGACGCCCCCGCCGCCGAGTAATGTCCGGTTCGCGGCGTTGACGATGGCGTCGACCGACAGCGTCGTGATGTCGGCGACCAGCACGTCGAGCCGGGCCCTGCCGACTTCGGCGCTCGTGCGGGCAGGTGGATTCGTCATGGGGCGAGTTTACAGCCGGAGGCGCCCGGATGACGAGCCGGACGGCCTCCGGTCACGCCCACTCGGCCTTGGCCTCGGCTTCCAGATCGACCGTGCCGCGCACCCCGATGTCGTCGAAATGCGCGTCGAGGAACCGCCGCGCCGCGCGCTTGCCGGTGCTGCGGAGCAGCTCGAAAAAATCGTAGTCGGTCGAGAGCTTGGTGTCGGAACTGAAGGTCTTGCCTTCGCGGTCGAGCACGATGCGGTGCACGTTGATGCGCCGGTACTCGCCCGGCTTGGTGCCGCGCGGCAGGCGCTTCTGGTCGATCAGGCGGCGCACGAAATCGATGGCGCGATATTCGGACGCGAGCGAGGAGTTGAACGTGATCTCGTTGACGCGGTTCATGATCTCCGCCGACGACATCGGCGTCGTGTGGCGGACCAGCGGATTGATCTGGACGATCAGCACGTCCTCGGTCTCGGTCGTGCGGAAGAACGGAAAGATCACCGGATTGCCCAAATAGCCGCCGTCCCAGTAGGGGATCCCGTCGATCTCGACGGCGCGGAAGAGGAGCGGCAGGCAGGCCGAGGCCATGATCACGTCGGCGGAGATCTTCTCGCGCGAAAAGATGCGCAGCCGCCCGGTGTAGACGTTCGTCGCACTGACGAAGAGCTGCAGCTCCTGGAAGTTCCGGATCGCTTCGAAGTCGACGAAGCGGTTGATCAAATCCTTCAACGGATTGATGTTGAGCGGGTTGATGTCGTAGGGCGACAGAAACCGTGCGAGCGCGCCGAACCAGGCCTGCATCGGGGAGCCCTCGACCGGCAGGAACGAGAACAGCCGTTCGATCACTGCGCGCTGCACGGTCGGCAAATTGCCGCCCAGGCTCGCGGCGCGCCAGAACTCGGCAAGGCGTTTCTGCGCTTCATCGGCGCCGCCGCGCGCCAGACCGTCCGCCAGCATGATGGCATTGACGGCGCCGGCCGACGTGCCGGAAATGCCCTCGATCGCGAGACGGCCGTCCTGCAGCAGATGCTCGAGCACGCCCCAGGTGAAGGCGCCGTGCGCACCGCCGCCCTGCAGCGCCAGGTTGATTTTCTTCTTTCGTGGTTTTTTCGGCGGGTTGTCCCGCAGGCGTCCGAGCCAGGTCATGCCCGTCCCGTCACGTGCGGAAAGTGCGCGTCAGGCGCACGCCGTTGGGCCGCGCGGGGCGACCGGATGGATGCGGGCCCGGGCCGCGCGCCGCAGGGTGCAGGTCGCATCACTCCGCGGTCCAACCGCCGTCGATCGAAATATTGGCGCCGGTGATCTGCGACGCCGCATCGGAGCACAGATAGACGGCAAGCGACGCCACCTGGTCGACGGTGACGAACTGCTTGGTCGGCTGCGCCGCGAGCAGCACGTCGCGCTTGACCTGCTCCTCCGTCATGTTGCGCGCTTTCATGGTGTCGGGAATCTGCTTCTCGACCAGCGGCGTCCAGACGTAGCCCGGACTGATGCAGTTGGCCGTCACGCCGAACGTGGCGAGCTCGAGCGCGACCGTCTTGGTGAGCCCGGTGAGCCCGTGCTTCGCCGTCACATAGGCGGCCTTGAACGGAGAGGCGACGAGCGAATGGGCCGACGCCGTGCTGATGATGCGCCCCCATTTGCGGCGCTTCATCCCCGGCACCGCGGCCCGGATGGCGTGGAACGCGGCGGAAAGATTGATGGCGATGATCTGGTTCCATTTCTCGATCGGGAACTCCTCGATCGGGGCCACGTGCTGGATGCCGGCATTGTTGACGAGCACGTCGACGGAGCCGAACGTCTTTTCCGCCGTCGCGATCATCCCGGCGATCTCGTCGGGCTTCGTCATGTCGGCTCCCGAGTAGATCGCCTTCACGCCGAACTCGCGCTCGATGCCGGAGCGCTCCTTCTCGATCTCGGCCTTGTCGCCGAATCCGTTGATCACCACATTGCCGCCTTGCTGCGCCATGGCGCGCGCAATGGCGAGGCCGATGCCGGAGGTCGAGCCGGTGACGACAGCGGTCTTGCCTTTGAGCATGGGACACCTGTTGCCGATCTGGAGGGGG
>CAYVBN010000354.1:0-4337 GCA_964449645.1 uncultured Hyphomicrobiales bacterium | reverse complement strand
CGTGATTTCGGTCCGAATGCCGGCCTTAGGCGCGACGGCGAGGAACTCGCGCGCATCTTCGCGCGTCAGATTGGCAACCGACATCAGCTGTCGTTCTTCCCATAACAGTGCATAGGGGAAGCTCGGAATATCCGACATATGGATGCCGCCGCAGACCACCCGGCCGCCCTTTCTTACCGCCTTCAACGCCATCGGCACCAGCGCGCCGACCGGCGCGAAGATGATCGCGGCATCGAGCGGCTCCGGCGGCGCATCTTCGCCTTCACGCGGCCGGGCGACACGGCGGCGCAGGATTTCGCGCGCTCTCTCGGCGCCATGTGGGCCGGCGGCTCGGACGAAGCTCCGCCCGAGCTGCTCGATGCCGCGATCATCTTCGCGCCGGTCGGCGCGCTCGTGCCGATGGCGCTGCGCGCGGTGAAGAAGGGCGGCCGCGTCGTGTGCGGCGGCATTCACATGTCGGACATTCCGAGCTTCCCGTATCGCATCCTGTGGGAGGAGCGGCAGATCGTGTCGGTCGCCAACCTGACGCGCACCGATGCGCGGGAGTTTCTGGACATTGCACCACGCGCCGGCGTCACCCCCGAGGTCACGGCTTATCGGCTGGCCCAGGCCAACGAGGCGCTTGCCGATCTGCGCGAAGGAAGGCTGCAGGGCGCGGCGGTGCTGGTGCCGTAAGAAAAAGAAGCGGACAGCCGCGAGCACACGCCTTTTCGGCCCCTGTCGCGCGATATCGCGTTGTGCAAGACTCCCCGACGGCGAACGCAAAACGATTTCGGGGGAAACGCCATGAAATTCTGCACGATCATCGGTGCGCTTGCGTTGATGTGGCCGTTGTCCGCGCTGGCCGCGGATTATCCGGCGCCGAAACAGGGCGAGTGGGTCGCCCGCGATTTCAAGTTCCACACCGGCGAGGTGCTGCCGGAGGTAAAGCTGCATTACACGACGGTCGGCGAGCCGTCCGGAACGCCGGTGATCGTGCTGCATGGCAGCGGCGGGTCGGGGGCGAGAATGCTCACGGCCGGCTTTGCCGGCGAGTTGTTCGGTCCGGGCCAGCCGCTCGACGCGACCAGATATTACATCATCCTCCCGGACGCGATCGGCCACGGCAAGAGCGCGAAGCCGTCCGATGGACTCAAGACGAAGTTCCCCAAATACGACTATGCCGACATGGTCGACGCGCAGTACCGGCTGCTCTCCGAGGGGCTCGGCATCCGCCACGTCCGGCTCATCATCGGCAACTCCATGGGCGGCATGAACGTCTGGCTGTGGGGCGAGAAATATCCCGATTACATGGATGCGCTCGTGCCCATGGCCTCGCAGCCGACCGCGATGGCGAGCCGGAACTGGATGCTGCGCCGGATGATGCTCGAGACCATCCGGCATGATCCCGACTACAACGACGGCAACTACACCACCGAGCCGCGCTTCATGAAGATCGCCAGCGTGTTCTTCGCCATCGCCACCGGCGGCGGGACGCTGCACTATCAGAAGATCGCGCCCACGAACGAGAAGGCGAACCAGTTCGTCGATGCGCGTCTCGCCGCGCCGATGACCGCCGATGCCAACGATTTCCTCTGGCAATGGGGGTCGTCCGCCGATTACGATGCCGCGCCGGGCCTGGAGAAGATCACCGCCTCCGTGCTCGCGATCAATGCGGCCGACGACGAGCGCAATCCGCCTGAAACCGGTATCATGGAGCGGGCCATGAAATCGGTGAAGAATGGAAAGCTCTATCTGATCCCGGCGAGCGAAGAGACGACCGGCCATCTCACCACCGGAAATGCGAAGTTCTACAAGCAACAGCTCCAGGACCTGCTGGCTTCGGCGCCGCGACGGACGATGTAGCGGCGCTCGCCGGATGGGAATCGAGAGGCGGCACGCGTCGATCGTGCTGAGTGCGGTCGACGTCGTGCCCGTGATCGCGCGGGCGGGGCAGTCATGACCGGTCTCGCCACGCTCGGCGACGTGCTCGCCATGCATGCGCGGCTGCGTCCGGACAAGATCGGCGCGCGCGATCTCGACCGCGAGCTGACGTTCCGCCAATGGCACGCGCGTGCGTGCCGGCTCGCCAATGCGCTGCTTGGTCTCGGGCTCGCCAAGGGGGACCGCGTCTGCGTTCTCGCGTACAATTGCGTGGAGTGGCTCGAAGTCTATGCCGCCACCGCGCTCGCGGGACTGATCGCCGTGCCGATCAATTTCCGGCTGAGCGGCAGCGAGATCCTGTACATCGTCGAGAATTGCGAAGCGAAGGCGTTCGTCGTCCAGGACGATTTCCTCGAGACCGTCGAGGCGGTGCGTGGAGAGCTCTCCGTTCCGAAGAATAATTTCATCGCCTTCGGCGGCGCCTGCCCGGCAGGCTATCGCGGCTATGAGGATCTGGTCGCCGCGGCCAAGGACAGCCGGCCGGATATCGCGGTCGATGCCGCCGATCCCTGGACCTTGATGTACACGTCCGGCACCACGGGGCGGCCGAAAGGCGCGATCCGCAGTCACGCGGGCGCCGCCATGATGTCGCTCGTGACCGACGTCGAATTGGGCTTCGGCGACCGCGACTCCGCGCTGCTCGTCATGCCAATGTGCCATGGCAATTCGCTGTTCTTCTTCGGCGCGTTCACCTACTGCGGCGCGACCTGCACGGTCTACAACCGGAAGAACTTCGATCCCGAGCATCTGCTGCGCACGCTCGCGGCGGGCGGCGCGACCTTCACCTCGCTGGTGCCGACGCACTACATCCTCACGCTCGCGCTGCCCGAGACGGTGCGGGCGCGCTACGATGTCCGCGCGGTCACCAAGCTGATGATCTCCTCGGCGCCGGCGCGCCCCGACACCAAGCTGGCGATCATGGACTACTTCAAGAACTCGGGGCTCTACGAGCTCTATGGATCGACCGAAGCCGGCTGGGTGACGATGCTGCATCCCGACGAGCAGTTCACCAAGCTCGGTTCGGTCGGGCGGGAATGCGTCGGCTCGCGGCCGATCCGGCTGCTCAATTCGTCAGGCGAGGAGGTGCCGGACGGCGAGGCGGGCGAGCTCTATTCCTGCAATCCCTACACGTTCGATGGCTACTGGAAGCTGCCGGACAAGACCCGCGAAGCCTTCCGCGGCGATTACTGTACGGTCGGCGACATCGCCCGTCGCGACGAGGACGGATACATCTTCCTGGTCGACCGCAAGAGCAACATGATCATTTCGGGCGGGGAGAACATCTATCCGTCCGAGGTTGAGGCCGTCGTCGGCGCTCACCCCAAGGTCCAGGACATCGCCGTGATCGGTCTTATCGACGACGTGTGGGGCGAGCGCGTCCATGCGGTAATCGTGCCGCGCGAGGGCGATAACCCGTCGGCCGACGAAATCCTGGCGTGGTGCAGGGATCAGATCGCCGGCTACAAGCGCCCGCGCTCGGTCTCGTTCATCCGCGAGGACGAGATGCCGCGCACCGCGACGGGAAAGGTTCTTCACCGCGTGCTGCGCGCGCGGCTCGACCCGGGCCGGGGTTGAGCATGATCCGGAAAAGTGGATCACGGTTTTCGGACAAGATCACGCGCAAAATAAGCAAATAAAAAGTCGGAGAACGTTTCCGGCTCGGGAGGAAAACCGGATGCCCCAGGACCTGAATGCCGACGACTTGTCCTGCGCCGCCTGGATCGCCCGGTTTCTGCAGGCGCGCGGGATCGACCGCATCTTCGGCCTGCAGGGCGGCCACATCCAGCCGATCTGGGATCACGTCGCGCGTGCCGGCATCCGCATCATCGACGTGCGCGACGAAGGTGCTGCCGTCCACATGGCGCATGCGCATGCCGAGCTCGCCGACACGTTCGGGGTCGCGATGGTGACCGCCGGGCCGGGTGTCACCAACACGGTCACCGCCATGGCCAATGCCTCGCTCGCGCGCGCGCCGGTGCTGCTGATCGGCGGCTGCACGTCGCGCCCGCAGGCCAATATTGGGCCGCTGCAGGACATCCCGCACGTCGACATCCTGCGCCCCGTGACCCGGACCTCGCGCACGTTGCGCGTGCCGGAGCAGGTCGTGCGCGAATTCGACGAGGCGGTCGCGCGCGCCATGGGCGACGCCGGCGAGCCGGGTCCCGTCTATGTCGAGATCCCGACCGACGTGCTGCGCACGCGCGTCCCGCCGCAGCTTGTGCTCGACGCATGGATGACGCCGAAACCGCCGCGAGTTCTCGTGCCGGACCCGGCGGCGATTGACCAGGCGGTCGACGTGCTGTGGCGGGCGAAGCGTCCGCTGGTCATCACCGGCCGCGGCGCGCGCCGTGCCGGTGCCGCGCTCGTGCGCCTGCTCGACGCAACGGGTGCGCTCTATCTCGACACCCAGGAGA
>CAYVBN010000353.1:0-31967 GCA_964449645.1 uncultured Hyphomicrobiales bacterium | reverse complement strand
GTCGGGCGCGGTGCGGCCGACCGAATTGCAATCCGGGCTCCAGGCTGTAAAGAGACCTGACCAAGGCCCGCGAGGAGACCCCGATGAGCAACCCTCCGAAGGTGCGCGACCTCACCCCCCAGGATGTGGCGGAGGGGCTCGCCGCAGGGCGGATCTTGCTGGTCGACGTCCGCGAGCCGGTCGAGACCGACGCCGAGCGTTATCCGGGGGCGTTCATCCTGCCGCTCTCGGCCTTTGATCCGCACGCGATCCCGGACCCCGCCGGCCGCGAGGTCGTGTTCGCCTGCCGTTCGGGCAACCGCTCGGTGACGGCGTCGCTGGCCGCCCAGGCGGCCGGTCTCGCCTATGACGCCCACCTGGCCGGGGGCCTAAAGGCCTGGAAGGCCGCGGGATATCCGACCGAAACCTGACGTGCCGAGGATGATCGATTGCGGTTCGGCCGGCGCCCGTTCCGTGTAAACTGGCCGATAATGAATCAACGGGAGATGTCGATGCGGATGACGGGCGTTGTTCTGGGCGCGCTTTTTGCCCTCCTGCTTGCCGATGCTCGGCCTGCCCACGCGGGGGACTGGTGGTGGAGCGCCAACTATCCTTGGTGCGCGTATTATTATTTGTACGGCGGTTCGAACTGCGGGTTCAGCACGTTCGAGCAGTGCATGGCCACGGTGAGCGGCGTCGGGGGTATTTGCAATCGCAATCCGTCGTACGCCGCGTCCGTCCCGCCGAAGCACAATCCGCCGCCGCGGCGTCGTCCGCGCTCCTACGAGCGCTGAGCGGCTCGGCGCTTCCGGAGCCGGCGGGCGCATCGCCGCATTGAGAGGGAAGACGCGCCACCCTAATTTCCGTTCCGCGTATGGCGCCACCGGCCGCGTCGCCGCGATGTTCGTGTGGGGAACGGATCAATGTGCTTTGCTCTCTTGCGATACGCCTTCGGTGCGGCCCTGATCTGCGCCGTGATGGCTGCCGTGGCTCCGGGCTCGGTCGCCCAGGAACGCACGCTCAATGTCTACAATTGGTCGGATTACATCGATCCGACGGTGCTCGACGGATTCACGAAGGAAACCGGAATCCGCGTCCGCTACGACACGTTCGATTCCAACGATACGCTCGAGACCAAGCTGCTCGCCGGCAAGTCCGGTTACGACGTCGTCGTGCCAACCGCCTATTTCCTGCAGCGGCAGATCAAGGCGGGCGTTTTCCAGAAGCTCGACAAGTCGAAGCTGCCCAACCTGGTCAACGTCTGGCCGGAGATCGCCGAGCGGCTCGCCAATTACGATCCCGGCAACCAGTATGCGGTCAACTACATGTGGGGCACGACCGGCATCGGCTATAATGTCGGCAAGGTGCGCGACATCCTGGGGCCGGGCGCTGCCATCGACAGTTGGGACATGGTGTTCAAGCCGGAGAACCTCGCCAAGTTCAAGGATTGCGGAGTCTACATGCTCGACTCCTCCGACGACATCCTCCCGGCGGCATTGCGCTATCTCGGGCTCGACCCGAACACGACCGATCCGGCTCTGCTCGAACGCGCCGCCGATCTCATCGCCAAGGTGCGCCCATCGGTGCGCAAGTTCCATTCCTCCGAATATCTCAATGCGCTCGCGAGCGGTGAGATCTGCCTCGTCGTCGGCTGGTCGGGCGACATCAAGCAGGCGCAGAAGCGTGCGCGCGAAGCCCGCAACGGGGTCGAGATCGGCTACGTCATTCCGAAGGAAGGGGCGCAGATGTGGTTCGATAATCTCGCCATTCCGAAGGATGCGAAGAACGTCGCCGAGGCGCACGCCTTCATCAATTATCTGCTCAAGCCCGAGGTGGCGGCGAAGAACTCTGATCTCGTCTCGTACGCAAACGGCAATCTCGCGAGCCAGAAATTCATCGACAAGGCGATCCTGGAGGACCGCGCCATCTATCCGGACGCCGCCACCATGAGCCGGCTCTACACCATCAACGCGCACGATCCGAAGACGCAGCGCGTGATGAATCGGCTCTGGACACGGATCAAGACGGGGCGGTGAAGTGCGGCAATTCGCCGATTGCGGGCCGGGTTCTCGCCCCATCGGCTGTTTCTCCAGACAACCGACACCTGTGGCCGAAACGCGCACAACCCTCGCCGGATCCAACGAGGGTTGCAAAGTTGCATCCTCGACCTTAGATGCGAACAGATAATCGCACAAACGAGGCGGCCCATGCATTTGCCGCCGAGCCCTGTGACCGGTTCTCGGTTTCGTGACTCACTGCGCCGGCGCGCCGTCGAACTGCTGATTGCGGGGATCGCTGCGCTGTCGGTCCTTTCGACTCCGGCGGCCGCGGCCGAACGCGCCGTTGTGCTCACAATCGACGGCGCGATCGGGCCGGCTGTTGCCGATTATGTCGAGCGCGAGCTCCGGACGGTGAAGCCGGGCGAGGTCGGGCTCGTGATCCTGCGGATGAATACGCCGGGCGGGCTCGACACCTCGATGCGCAGGATCATCACCGCGATTCTGGCATCTCCGGTCCCGGTTGCGACCTATGTGGCGCCGAACGGCGCGCGCGCGGCAAGCGCCGGAACATATATCGCCTATGCGAGCGCGATCGCCGCGATGGCGCCGGGCACCAATATCGGCGCGGCCACGCCCGTGCAGTTGGGCGGAAGTCCTCTGTTCCCGAATGGGAAGCCGAGCGAACATTCCGGACAGACGAAAGGTCAGAACGAGCCCGCTGACGCCGAGTCGCGCAAGATCCTCAACGACGCCGTGGCGTATATCCGCGGGCTGGCGAACCTCCACCATCGCAACGCCGACTGGGCGGCGGAAGCCGTGCGCAACGCCGCGAGCGTTCCGGCTCCGGAAGCCCTCAAGCTCAATGTCGTCGACGTCATTGCCGACGATATTCCGGATCTTCTCCGCAAGATCGACGGACGCACCGTCGTGGTGGGCGGCAAGCCTGAACGGCTGGCGACGGCCGGGCTCGACGTCGTGTCGCAAGCGCCCGACTGGCGGACTGAATTCCTCGCCGTCATCACCGCGCCGAACATCGCTTTCATTCTCCTGACGGTCGGCGTGTTCGGGTTGATCTTCGAGTTTTTCAGCCCGGGCATGATCGCGCCGGGTCTGGTCGGCGCCATCAGCCTGATCGTGGCGCTTTACGCGCTCAATCTGCTTCCCATTAACTATGCGGGCGTGGCGCTCGTTCTTCTCGGCATCGGACTTATGGTCGCCGAAGTCCACATCGGGGCCTTGGGACTCGTCGGGCTCGCCGGCATCGCGGCGTTCGTCATCGGCGCAATCATGATGTTTCCCGCGGGCGTGCCCGGCTTCGCGCTTTCCCCGCTGGTCGCCATGGGAGTTGCCGTCGTGATCGGTGGCTTCTTCGTGCTGGTGCTTTCGATGCTGCTCCGATCGCGCAAGCGGGCCGTCATCACCGGCGAGGAGGGGCTGATCGGCAGCGAAGGTGAAACCGTGTCCTGGCAGGACAAAGAGGGGCGGGTGCGGGTCAACGGGGAGATTTGGCGCGCGCGAGCCGCTCGGGTGCTGCAGTCCGGCAGCCGCATCAAAGTCGTCGATCGCGAGGGTCTCGTCCTCATCGTCGAGGCGGCCTAGCGCTCCCGTTCCCGAGAAGGAGGAACACCATGTTCTCTGCCGCGGTCATCGCCATCATAGTCGTTTTCCTGTCGGTCATTTTATTTTCGAGCATACGCATTCTGCGCGAATACGAACGCGGGGTCGTGTTCACGCTGGGGCGCTACACCGGAACGAAGGGGCCGGGATTGTTTCTGCTCGTGCCCTTCGTGCAGCAGATGGTGCGCGTCGATCTTCGGGTCGTCGTCGACGAGGTGCCGCCCCAGGACGTGATTTCGCGTGACAACGTTTCCGTCAAGGTGAACGCCGTGATTTATTTTCGCGTCGTCGATGCCGAGCGGGCGATCATTCAGGTCAACAATTATCTGATGGCAACGAGCCAGCTCGCGCAGACTACCCTGCGCTGGGTCCTGGGCAAACACGATCTCGACCAGATGCTGGCTGAACGGGACAAACTCAACGCCGACATCCAGGACGTGCTCGATAAGCAGACCGAAGGCTGGGGCATCAAGGTCTCGAATGTCGAGATCAAGCGCATCGATCTCGACGAGAGCATGGTCCGGGCGATCGCACGTCAGGCCGAAGCCGAGCGCTCACGCCGCGCCAAGATCATCAACGCAGAGGGTGAACAGCAGGCCGCACAGAAGCTGCTCGATGCCGCCCGCATTCTCGCGCCGGTGCCGCAGGCGATGCAGCTCCGCTATCTCGCAACGCTGTTCGACATTGCGGGGGAGCGCAGCTCGACCATCGTGTTTCCGTTTCCGGTCGACCTGATGGAGGCCTGGACGGCGCGGAATCGGGAGGCGGGCTGATCGATGTTCGCTTTCGGCGAGTCCGCCGGACGCGCGCATCAGCGCCAGCGCCGGTGCAGCCACAGCCATTGCTCGGGGTGCTCGCGCACCCAGCCCTCGATCACCGAAGTGATCGCCTGCATTGTGCCTTGCACGTCGATGCGGCCCTCGGCGTCGCGCACCGGCGGGATGGCCTCGCTGATCTCCGCGCGAAAGCGGTGGCCGGGCAGCCGGACGACGCGCGTGCCGTAGATCGGGCATTCGATCTGCCGGGCGAGCGCGGCGATCAGCGGATTGGCGAGACAGCGACGGCCAAAGAACGTGACCTCGACGCCTTTCACGTAATGCTGGTCGACGAGCATTGCGGCGAGGCGGCCGGCCTCGAGCGCACGTGCCAGCTTCAGCGGCGCCGAGAGGCTCGTCGGCACCATCTGCACCATGCTGGTCTGCCGGATCTGCATCACCGCATCGGCCACCGCGCCGAGATTGGGGCGGCGATAGAGCACGACTGCATCGAGCCCGTGCACGCCGGCGACGAGCGCCGGAAGCTCCCAATTGGCGAGATGGGCGGCGAAGACGAGCGCCGGCTTGCGTTCGGAGCGTAGCCGCAGGAAGCGGTCGTAGGTGGCGCGATCGTAGGTGATGTCCGCCACGGCGGCGGGCTGGTCCGGGACCTCGGGGATGCGCAGCCGGTCGAGAAAGGCGAACTCGGCGGCAAGACGCCCGAGGTTGTCCCAGACGCCGGCAAGAATCCGCTCGATCTCCTCCGGCGGCATCTGCGGGAAGGCGGCCGCGAGATTGGCGCGGCCAATCCGATGCTCCGGCAGCCACGGACCGATCCTGCGCATCCCGGCGCCGAGAATGTCGCTGATCCGTTCGCGCTTGAACCGGCGGATCACCGCGAGCAGCCCGACGGCGAGGCGTCCGGCCGCCGCGTCCACCGCCGGCTTGGTTGCGGCGGCGAGTCGCCGCGCAAACCGCTTGAAGCTCATGCGCATCGTTGCCGCTCGTCAGAACCGCACGATCACCTTGCCGAACACCTGGCGGCTCTCGAGACGCGCGAGACCCTGCTCGAGATCGGCCAGATCGACTTCCGTGTCGATCACCGGAAGGATGCCGTCCGCCATCTTGGCGAGCGCGTCGCGAATGTTGCGCATTGAGGCGCCGAACGAGCCGAAGATCTTGTACTGTTGCTGGAAGAGCTGCATCAGGTTGATGGTCGTTGTCGGGCCCGAGGTCGATCCGCAGGTGACGAGCCGGCCGCCGCGCTTGAGCGACAGAAGCGAGCCGTTGAACGTCTCGGCCCCGACGTGCTCGAACACGACGTCGACGCCCTTCTTGGCAGTGATCTTCCGCACCAGGTGCTCGAACCGGTCGGTCCGGTAGTTGATCACGTGATCGGCCCCGAGCGCCTTCGCCTTCTCGGCCTTGGTGTCGTCGCCCACCGTCGTGATGACGGTGCAGCCGATCGCCTTGGCCATGCGGATCGCGGCGGTGCCGATGCCGGAGCCGCCGGCATGCACCAGGACCGTCTCGCCGGGCTGGAGCTTGGCATTGTCGAACAGCATGTGCTCGACCGTCGAAAACGCGATCGGCGCGCACGCGGCATCGCGAAGCGCGACGCCCTTGGGCACCGGGATCGTCAGCCGCGCCGGCAGATTGAGCAGGTCGCGCGCGAAGCCGTCGATGTGGAAGCCCATGATGCCTTGGACGTTCTCGCACAGATTGTCGCGGCCTTCGCGGCAGGCCTTGCAGGTCGCGCAGGTCATGGCGCCGTACATCACGACCGGATCCCCGGGGGCGAAGCCGTCGACGCCGGGACCGAGCGCGGCGATTTCGCCGGCGGCTTCCGCGCCGACCACGAGCGGCAGCTTGCGCTTCGCGAACGCCATGCCGCGGAAACCCCATACGTCGATGTGGTTGAGAGCCACGGCCTTGACGCGCACCTGCACCTCGCCGGGACCGGGAGGCGGGGGCGGCTCGACGTCGCGCAACTCGAGCTTCCGGTCGGCGACAAGGGTAAGCGCACGCATGAGATCGTGTGTCCGGGCGTCGTTGTCGGGGATTAGCGATGGATGCCTATCGCTGCCGAAAGCCCGCCGTCAACGGTCAACACCGACCCGGTGACGTAGGTCGCCTGCGGCGACAGCAGGAAGGCGACGACCCCGGCGATCTCGTCCGGGCGGGCGAAGCGGCGCGCCGGGATCTGGCTTTCCATCTGCTCGCGATATTTTGCGTAAGGCGCGACCATGGCGGTGTCGATGAAGCCCGGCGCCACGTAGTTGGCCGTCACGCCGCTGCGCGCCGTTTCGACCGCGAGCGTGCGCACATAGCCGAGAAGCGCGGATTTCGAGGCCGCGTAGGCGGCATTGCCCTGGTTGGCCTGCAGGGCGGTGACCGATCCGATCGCTGCGATCCGCCCGTCGCGCGCGCGCATCATCGGCCGCACGAGCACGCTGGCGATCCGCGCGAAGGACCAGAAGTTCACCTGCATCGCCTGCTCGGCCTTGTCCTGGTCCATCATCATGGCGAGCGCGTCGTAGGACTGCCCGGCGTTGTGCACGAAACCGGAGTAGGGCGTCTCGCTGTCCAGCACCTTCGCAAAGGTTTCCACCGCCGCTTTGTCGGCGAGATCGACGCTATGCGCCGCGAAGGTCTGCCGCGGATAGGCCGCGCCGAGCTCCGCGAGCAGCGCCTCGGCATCCGCGGCGGCCGAGCGATACGTGAAGGTGACATCGTGACCCGCTTGCGCCAGCGCCCGCACGATGGCGGTGCCGAGGCCGCGTCCGCCGCCCGTCACCAGAACGCGCCGAGCGGCAGCAGATGTCATCAGGCCGGCTCTCGCGCCATCACGAGCGAGACGTTTTGGCCGCCGAAACCGAACGAGTTGGAGATCGCGTGGGTGATGCGCGCGTCGCGCGCGGTGTTCGGGACGACGTCGAGCGGAATGGCGGGGTCGGGGACCTTGTAGTTGATGGTCGGCGGAATGCGCTGACGATCGAGAGTGAGAAGCGAGATCACCGCCTCGACGGCGCCTGCGGCCGAGAGCGTGTGCCCGATCATCGATTTATTCGAGGAGATCGGGATGTCCTTGATGCGCTCGCCGAACACGGTCGTGACACCGAGACATTCCATCTTGTCGTTCTCGGGCGTGCCGGTCCCGTGTGCGTTGATGTAGTCGATGGCGTCGGGCTCGAGCCCCGCATCGGCGATCGCGTTGCGCATGCAGCCGATGATCGGCTTTCCGTCGGGGCTTGAGCGGGTGCGGTGGAAGGAGTCGGCGAGCTCGCCGCAGCCCTCGATGATGCCGAGAATCTTCGCGCCGCGCGCCTTGGCGCTGTCGTAGTTCTCCAGCACGAGGGCGCCCGCGCCTTCGGCCATCACGAAGCCGTCGCGATTCTTGGCGAACGGCTTGGGGGCCGCCTCCGGCGGATCATTCTGGGTCGAGAGCGCCGACAGGAGCGAAAAGCGCACCAGGCTTTCGGGATTGACCGAGCCGTCGGTCGCGACGCACAGCGCCGCATCCGCCTCGCCGCGGCGGATCGCCTCGAGCCCGAGCTGGATGGCGCTTGCGCCCGAGGCGCACGCCGTCGAGAGCGAAATGGGCGTGCCGCGGGTTCCAAACTTGTCGGCCAGGTGGTCGCCGACCGAACCGAACAGGAAACGGTCGTGAAACGGGCGAAAGCGCCCGCCGCCGGCGGCGCGGATGAGGTGGTCGTAGGTCACGGCCTCGTTCGATCCCGACGCCTTGGCGAGTTCGGCGCGCTGTGGCCATTCGATCTCGATCGGGGCCACCGCGAGAAAGAGCGGTCCGGGAAAACTGCCGGCCGTGTCGATCGCGGATTCCGTGATCGCTTCTTCGATCGCGATCTCGGCCAGCCGCTCGGCGAGCTGCGGGGCCACGAGCGGGTCGACAGCGACGAAATCGATGGTGCCAGCGACGCGCGTTTTCAGCCCGTCGGTGGGGAAACGCGTGATGGCGCGGATGCCGGATTGGCCGGCGACGAGCCTGTTCCAATTCTCGCTCTTGCCGGCGCCGAGCGACGTGACGACGCCCATGCCGGTCACTGCGACGACGGGCCGGCCTGCCTTGTCGCGCATCGCTGCCATAGGTGTTCTCCTCAATGCACGGCTTCGACGAGGGCCATGCCTTCACCGCGCCAATGTCCCACGCCTGTCACCACGGCCTGGGTGATCGGCCCATCCATCGGCTGCTCGAGCCCCGAGCCGTCCTGCGGCGGGAACAGTTTACCCCGGCTCACCGCGAGCGCCGCAATGGCGATGTTCATCGCGAATTGCGGTTCCGGTCCGTGCCCGAGCAGCGTGCCGGTAGCGCGCACCGGGATATCCGGATGCTGGCGCAGGAAATCCCGCTCCTCGGTCGTTGCGGGCTCGGCGCCCGTCGCGCCGGAAATGATGGCGCATCGTCCGGGCTGCAGCCGTCCGGCGATCTTCTCCCAGAGGCTCTGCAGCGCGGCCGTGACCGCTCCCGGCTGACGGTGCGACCGCTCGGTCGCGATCGAACAGAGGCGTGCGTACGGCTTCGCCCCGCGGGCCTCGGCATGTGCGCGATCCTCGATCACCAGGAAGGCGCCCAGTGATCCGAGCGCAAAGCCGCCCTGCGGCGCGCGCTCCCAGACCGGACGGAACGCGCCCTTCAGGTTGAACCCGCCGAACTCGTAGAGCATCTGCATGTCCTTGCGCTCGCCGTTGTGAGCGCCGCCGACGAGCGCGATGTCGCTCTGGCCGGCGAGGATGCGCGTGAGGGAGATGCGCACGGCGTCGAAGCCGGCGGCTTCCTCGCCCATGAACGTGCGCGAGGAGCCCGTCACGCCGTGCACGATCGAGATGTTGCCGGCGAGCAGGTTCGAAAGCTGCGCCAGGAACAGCGTCGGGCGCAGATCGTTCATCAGCCGCTCGTTGAGGAACCGGTCCGGATTGTCGGCCTTCGGCATCCCGCTGAGGATCGCCGCGTCGACCGTCACGTCCCGCTCACCGCCGCCGGCGGCGACGATCATGTCCATGCGGGCGAGCAGTTCGGCCTGGCCCTTGACGCCGGCACTGTCGAGCGCGAGGCCGGCCGCATAGGTACCGATCCGCTGCCAGGGCTCCATCTGGCGCTGATCGCCCTTCTTGGGGATCTGCTTGTCGAAATCGACCGTCGGCAGCGGATGGACGATGCACGGCGCGAACGTGTCCACGTCGACGTGCGGCTTGCCGTCCATCAGCCCTTGCCAGTGCGCCTCCGGCCCTTCGCCGAGGCAGGACAGAATGCCGATGCCGGTGATCCAAGCCTCGCGTGCCATGTCAGCCATCGGCCGTCGCTCCGAGCGGGAATTGCAGCCGTCGGGCGTAGTCCAGCATGCCGCTACGGAAGTCCGGATTGGGAAACGGCATGACCCGCAGCCGGATTTCCGCTTCGCAAACGGGCTTCTCTCCGTTGGCGACGATCCGGGCGTGCGTCACCGCAAATCCGGACCCGTCGTGCACCAGCTCGGCCTCGACCGACAGCACTTCGCCCGGCGTGACGAAGCGGCGGAACTTCGCCTCCTTGACGGCGGCAAGGAACGGCATCCGCTCGAACCGCGTCAGCCCGATCACCAGCCAGCCGGACGTCTGCGCCATCGTCTCGATGAGCAGGACGCCAGGCATCAACGGATGGCCGGGGAAGTGGCCCTCGAAAATCGTGCTGGTCTGCGGAACGGTCGCGATGGCGCGGATGCGCCGGGCATCAACGTCGATTTCGGCGATGCGATCGATGAGCTGGAAATACTCGATGCGCATGCAAGCCGCGTCAGCTCACGCGCCCTTGGCCGCAACAAGCTCGTCGATGCGCGCGCAGAGGTTTTTCAGAACGAAGTACTGCTCGGTCGTCGCTTTGCCGTCGTTGACTTCCTGTGTCCATTGCTCGAGCGGCAGCTTGATGCCGAAGGCCTTGTCGATTGCGAAGGCGATATCAAGGAAGTCGAGGCTGTCGATGCCGAGATCGTCGATCGCGTGGCTCTCCGGCTTGATCGTGTCGCGCGGGATATCGCACGTCTCGGCGATGATATTGGCCACGGTGTCGAAGGTCGCAGACATCGGCAACTCTCTGAAGGATGGAGATTTTCGAGCCGCGCCGGATCGCGCTGGCATCCCCGGCCGGTCCCCGGAGCCGGCCGCCGTCTCATCGTGCGCGTTCGTATAGCCAAGAGGTCACGCGAGCGCAATGGCGCGGCGCTGCTGTGGGAAATCCACGATGCGGCGCAAACCTCTGTTCCGATTGTCGAACGTCGATGTCGAGGGGATCGGCCGCCGGCCTCGTCCCGGCAGAATGTGATCGCCACGGCGTTGTTCGGCGACCGGCGAGGACGCGGACGCGTGGGCGCGCCGAGGTCGGTCAGCCGGTGAACGCAGACGCGACACCGGCGCTGCACCTCCTGTAATGCCTGTGCATCTCCGGCCGAAACGAAAGGCCGCCAATCGGCATTTTGCACGCAGGGATTAGGTCAGGTACAAAGATCTCTGTCGAAGATTCGGCTCGATCCGTTGGTGCGACAAAACACATCGAGGAATAAAGAAGAAGAGCGTACCGCGCCGGATTTTCAAATGCGGCTGAGTTGCTCATCTTCTACATTCATTTGCTCCATCATTGACCGCAATAATTCAATATAACGGCCAAATTCCTGACAATTTACGCAGGCATTCCGCGCGCCACGCGAAAGCGTGTGGACGGGTAGCGACTCGCGCGATCCCACAATTCAGCTCGAACCAAGGGCGCCGAAGCTCCGCTTCGGCGAGAGGGAATGATTCGATCTAAAAAACTGATAGTCGCGTTGTGCTTCGTCATGGCCGGTTGCGGGTCCGCATTCGCGGGCCACAAGGCGAGGTCGACAGGATCTTCCGCCATGACCGGCGTGGCGTCGGTGTATGCCTACAAGGGGGAGAAGACGGCGAACGGCGAGCGGGCAAGCCCGGGCGGCTTGACTGCGGCCCATAAGACGCTGCCGTTCGGCACCCGGGTGCGCGTCACCAACGAGAAGAACGGCCGTTCGGTCGTGGTGCGGATCAACGATCGCGGTCCCTACGTTCGCGGCCGCGTCATCGATCTCACGCCTGCAGGTGCGCGGAGGCTCGGCTTTTCCGGTCTCGCGCCTGTCAGGTTGCAGATCGTCGGTTAGAGCATTTTCCAGCGAAGCGGGAACCGGTTCGCTGTGGAATTCGCCGTGGAAAATGCGACCTGATACGAAGTCCTGGAGCGCGCTCCGATTCGATCAAATCGGAACGTGCTCTAGAGACATCCACTGTCCGGACGGGAGGCGCGAGGCGTCTCTCGTCCGGCCGCATGGGAAGGCGAAGGCTCAGCGGCTTTCGACCGGAACCTCGATCGGCGCGCAGTTGCGTTTTCCGCTGAGCACGCAGTCCTGGCTCTTGCGCATCTGCGCCATTGTGTCGGCAAGCCATATCCCGCAGAAAATCAGGACGACCACGACCGCAAACGCGATGGCGTTGGTGATCATGCGGTGGCGATAATCGTCGTCCATCGGGCCACGAGCATACTTGTCGAGGTCCTCGACCGGAGAACGCGTCGGATGGACCGAGGACATGCGGTCGCCGGCGCGTTGCGCGCGCGAGGTGAACGGAAGTACGCGGCCAGCCTTGTCGGTTGTTGTTTGCGAGCCCTCGGGCATCATTCTTGTCTCGCGGCGCTCATTGCCGCTCCGAATTGACCATTCACTTTACTACCCGGCGTGCAACCGCCCGTGGCATCAAGGCACCTGCGGCCGGAATGTTCCAATGGCTGCGATCCGGCATGGCTCGGGGGGCCGTTTTCCGGGCGCGGCGATTCGCCGCGGCGCCGCCAAAATACCAGCAGACACGGCCCTTCTGAATACGTCGATTCGTCCCCATTTACCGAATCTTCGCCGCGTTTTTTAGCGCCGGCCGAGCCGCCGAATGTCGCCATCGTACTTGTCCGGGTGATTACCCTGAGACAAGATGAAGCGGCGAGGTAAAGTGTTCCGGTATCGGCGTCCCGCGCGCGCAATTCGGCCGAAGCGCCGGAGCGCATCCCATTGATGTGGGCCGTGAGAGACGCGCGTCGCAGAGGGGATGAGACGTGGGCACTTTCGTGGCCGCGTTGCACAAGCTGGTGGGCTTCGACCTTGCCTGGCTCGCCAAGGTGGTCTCGCTCGTTGCGCTACCGTTCGCGCACGAAGATCTGGCGATCGTTCTGGGCGGCTACATCATCGTCAACGATCTGATGCCCGCCGGCATGGTGGTGGGCAGCATTTACGGCGGCATGGTCGTGAGCGACTTCGCGCTCTATGCGGTCGGCGCCGGAGCGCGCTCCTTGCCTTGGCTGCGAACGCTCGCGGTCGACGAGCGTGTCTGCCGGTTCGGCGATATGCTCAAGCGAAACGTCTTCGAGCTTGTCGCCCTGTGCCGGCTGGTGCCCGGATTGGTGTTCGTCGCCTTCGTGGCCTGCGGCTGGGCGCGCGTATCGCTCGTCCGCTTCACGGCGGCCAGCCTCCTGGTCTCGGCGATCTACCTGCCGCCCATCCTCTATCTGGTCACGGTTTTCGGCGATGCGCTCGACGACCGCCTCGGCGTGTGGGCATGGCCGACGCTGCTCGGTGCGCTCGCGGCGGTCGGGTTCGTGCGCGAACGCGTGCTGGCGTTCACCGACAGGACTCCGCCGGACAACGATGAGGGCGCGACCGGCCGTGCGAAATTGCACAGTCCACGTCCGATCTCCGGCAGCCCCGGCGCGTTCGCGGCGCATCATCATGTTCCTGCATGGCTCCTGCGTCTGCCGGTCCTGTTTTACTGGATCCGGCTTGCTGTCGCCTATCGTTCCTTCACTCTGCCGAGTGCCGCCAATCCGATGCTTCCGGTCGGCGGCCTGTGGGCGGATTCGAAGAGCGAGCGGCTCCTGGCGGTGCCCGCCGACATGCGCGGCTCGATCGTCGATTTCGTCGTGCTGCGGCGCCGGGCCGATCCGTCCACGCTTGCGCTCGACGTGGACCGCGCGTTGCAATTGCTCGAAACGGAGCAGATCGCATTTCCGCTGGTCGCAAAGCCCGATATGGGCGCGCACGGCCGTTGCGTGCGGGTCATCGAGGATCGCGCCGCGCTGCAGGCCTATTTGGCGGCCTTTCCCGCCGGCAGCAAGCTGATGCTGCAGGCGCACGCGCCCGGCTCCGGATTGGCGACCGTGCTGTACGCGCGCTGTCCCGGCGAAGCGCGCGGGCAGGTTCTTGCGCTGGTGCTCCACGATGCGCCCGACCGCTCTGCGCAGGACGGCTCCGGCTGCCTGACCCCGGAGCTCGAGGCGAAGCTCGACGCTATCGCCCGCAACCTGCCGGAGTTTCACTACGGCCGGTTCAAGCTCCGCTTCCGCTCGCTCGATGCGCTGGCGCGCGGGGAGGATTTTACCATCCTGGAAATCGGCGGGATCGGGGGCGATCCTCTCGATCTGTTCGATCCCAGGCTGTCGCTGACGAAGAATTGGCGGCGGACGTTCGAGCACCAGCGGATCCTCTACCTGGTCGCCGCTTCCAACCGGGCGCGGGGCTTCGCCGTATCTCCCCTGTCGGAGTTCTTCTGGTGCTTCCTCGAGCAATACCAACTCGAGCGGCGCTATCCTCCTTGGGACTGGGACTGATCCTGCGAACGCCTTTGCGCCTGTTGCAAGGCCCCATGCCGCGGCGAATGGACGATCGCCTCGCAGGCGCCTATAGCTGCCCGTCATGACAGCCCGTCGGCCTCTCTCGAACGCGGTTGCGCTTGCCCTCTGTTACGTGCTGGCGCTCCAGGTGTCGCTGGGGGCGTTCCAGATGGCGCAAGCGGCCGTTCCCGGCGCGCTCACCATCTTGTGCACCGCGAACCTCGGTCCGCAGTCCGACGGATCGCCTGGGCGCGTCCATCCGGTCGAACACGCGTGCCTTCTCTGTCCCATGCCAATGTGCGCGGGCGGGCTCGCGCCCGTATCCGCTCCAGCGCCCGCGGTCGTCCGGACGCCGCACTCCGCTGTCCTGCGGCCCGAGGTGCTCTCCGGGACGCTTGGACAGGCCGCACGCCGGGAGCCCAATGCGGCGCGCGGCCCGCCTGCGCTCGCCTGAAGCAGACGTCAACTCCTGTTCAGGCCAGCCGCCGCGCACGGCGGCTCACATTGGGATCGAACGACATGAAATTCGCAACTGTGATTCTCGCGGCAGCGCTCGCGCTCGGCGCGACCGCAGCATCCGCCCAGGGATACAAGGTCGGGCCTCTGGAAATCGCTCACCCCTGGTCGCGCGCCACGCCGAAAGGTGCAAGCGTCGGGGCCGGATATATGAAGATCACCAATTCGGGGACCGAACCGGATCGCCTGATCGGCGGCACGTCCGCCGTCGCCCAGCGTTTCGAGGTGCACGAGATGAAGATGGACGGCGGCGTCATGAAGATGCGGCCGGTCTCCGGCGGTCTCGAAATCAAGCCCGGCGAAACGGTCGAGCTCGGGCCGAACAGCTCCTACCACATCATGTTCGTGGGCTTGAAACAGCCGCTCGAGAAAGGGCAGCACATCAAGGGCACGCTGAAATTCGAGAAGGCCGGCAGCGTCGACGTCGAATACGAGGTCGAGGGGATCGGCGGAAGTCCGAAGAACTCGCAGGCGCCCGCCAAACCCGGCATGCAGGGCATGGGCAGCATGGGCAACATGCCGGGGCACTGACCGTGTCGATATCCTCCGTCCGCCCGGCGGGCGGACGGAGGAGGTGTTCAGGCCGACTTCGGTTCGGAAAAGGGCAGGGCCGCCCCTTCGGCGATCGGAATGCGGAACACATCGAGGGTCATGGCGACGAGCGCGTAGTAGCCGAGAATCCCGGCGAACTCGACCATGCCAGTGTCGCCCAGGATGGCGTGCACGCGCGCATAGGTGCGGTCGCTGACGCGGCGGTTCTTGTAGAGCTCCTTGATGAAGTCGTGAATCGCCCGCTCGTCCTTGGGCGCGGATTTGGGCGCGCGGCCGGCCTTGAGGTCGCTGATGGTGCGTGCCGATACCCCGGCCTTCTCGGCAATCGGCGCGTGAACGTACCATTCGTACTGCGCGCGCCAGAGCCGTGCGGTCACCAGGATGGCGAACTCCGACAGGCGCGGCGGGACCGACGTCCCATAGCGGCAGAAGGCGCCGAGCTTCTGGGCGAGATCGCCGAAGTCGGGCGCGTGCAGATAGATCCCGAACGGACCCCCGAGATTGACCTTGCCGCGCGGGCCGGAACGGATCGAGTCGATGAGTTCGCGCTGACGCGGAGACAGCTTCTCCTCGTCGGGGGGCGCTAGGCGGGGCGTGAGCTTCTTTTTTGCGGCCATGGAGATCCTCGTCCGGTGGGCGCCGGAACGCGCCCGAGCGCGGTTTATCGGCGGTTTGTAGGCCGCGGATCAAGCGGGCGATGCAGGCAAGAGGTCAACGGTCCCCGAGCCGCATTCGCTCGAGCGATCGGTCGTCAGTGATGATGAGCATGGCCGCCGGTGCTGCGCGGCTGCGCGGGCGTTGCGCGGAGCGTTTCGACCACCTGTGCGAAAGCAGGAGGATTCGCCCAATCGGGGCGGACGCCCCTGAACCACAGGGCGCGCAGCGATCCGCCGGTGTCGATCAGCAACTCGGTTGTCCGCTCCGGCGCCGCGCCGATCGTTCTGTAGAGGTCGAATACGCGGACGACATTCTCGTCCGTGGCGGCGCAAACCGCGGCAGGCAGTTCGGCCGGCGGATCACGGGCGATCAGGATCGCCGCCGTTCTGGCCGCGCGGCTGCGCTCCGCGAAGGCATTGATCAGGTCCGGTGAGAAGACGCCCACCGCCACATGCACGATCTGGCCGTGCAGGTCCTCGATCGAGATCGACGACCCATCGGGACAGTCGGCCGAGAAGGTCGGGGCCGGATATCCGTTCGCGCTGACCGTTCCGGCCGCCGCTTTCAGGTGCGCCGCATCCGCATTCGCGTGAATGAAATCGACCAGATTCCAGCGGGCGTCGTCGTCGAGCACTGCGGCAAAGCCCGGCATGGCCGTGCCGATGCCGTGACCGATCCACCAGAACAGGTCGCCGTCGGTGTGGGCGTAGACGTGGTCGGCAACGAGGTCGGCCGGCTTGATGGCCATGTTGGCGGCGGCCGGACCGTCGCCCCGGCCGCCGACGCCGTGGCACGCCACGCAATGCTCGGCGAACAGATCCCGGCCGTGCGCGATCGACGAGGCGGCATATCCGGTGGGCGAGGCATAGAAGGTCGTCGGATATGCTTCCACAAACAGGCTGCCGAGGCCTGTCCCGAAATTGGCGGCCAGCACGGCGCCCCCGATCAGCATCGGCCAGCGCATCTCGCGCCAGAACAGGCCGCCGACGATGAGACAAATGCCCACGAGGGTCACACCCAGCGCGAGGAGCGTCGTGCCGTCGAGCGCGGGATCGCCCGCGAACTGGCCGGCGAGGCGATATGGAAACGGCCAGGTCGGCTGGTCGTGCAGTCCGGGAACGAGAATTCCCAGCGCGCCGACCACGGCGAAGATCGCCAGCCCCAAGGCGGTCTCCGCGATGGCGTTGCGCGTCAACCGGTGCGACGCGTGCCGCCACGATGTGCTGCCTTGCGGATCGGCAAGGTGCGGCGTCAGCCGCAGCCGGTTGACCGCCGCGAGCGTCACCATGGCGGCGAACAGGCCGATCTTGATCAGCAGCAGGTGTCCGTAACCGGTTCCGAAGAGCGCCGGCAGCGTGCCGGAAAGGATCCACGTGTTGACGATTCCCGTCGCGAGCAGCGTGCCGACGCTGATGACGCCGATCGTGGAGAACCGGGCCGTGGCGCCACGCGCGATCGCGGCCCAGCGGCTATCGGCGCGCCGGCGGGCGATCGTCAGGACCATGGCCAGCGGAACGAGGCTTCCGATCCACGCGCCTGCGGCGAGAAGGTGGAGGACATCGGCAACCCGGTGCAGCGTCCCGGTCCACCCCTCCGTGGCCGCCGCATGGCCGGTCCAGGCAAGCCCGCCGAGCAGGCCGGCGGCAGCCGCAAGGCCGAGCCACAGCATGCCGCGGTGCGCGCCGGTCAGCGCCAGGCTGATGGCGAGCAGCAGGGCCAAACCGAACCGGACATCGGTGGAGAGGCCGAACGTCGTCTGCCCCAATACGGTCCAGAGCAATCCGGTCCTGAGCGCCGCACCGAAGCTTTCGCCGCTCATGGCGGCGGCTTCCAGCATGGCCCAGAGGAGAGCCGTCACCAGAACGACCGCGACGCTCCCAGAGGCAAGCCGGATGCAGCGTGCGTGAAACTCTGCCGCGTCGGCTTCGGCCTCTCGCGTTTCGGCCAGAGCCGGCCGGAGGACCGCCACCAGGAACAGCACCACGCCCCCGCTGACCGCCGTGGCGGCGAAGTGGACCGCGCGCACGGCGATCAGCGGGAAGTTGTCCATGGGTGGTCTCGAGGACTGCCGCGCGGGTGGCTTATTGGCCGACGCGGAACGTGAAATCGCCCTCGGTGGTGTGGCTGTCGACCGAGAGGGCGTGCCACTTCACCCGATACGTGCCTGCGCCGATCGGCTGGAGCGGGACCTGCATGGTGTTGCCGGTGATCCGGGCACGGCCATTGTCGACGCGCTTTCCGGACGCGTCGGTCACCTCGATCGTGCTGAACGACGGCTCGAGCTTCTGGGTGAACCGGATCGAGACCTCGCGCGGAGGAGTCTTCACCGAGCTTCCGACCGCCGGTTCGGCGCGCTCGAGATGCGCGTGCGCGCTTGCGGCCGCCATTCCCAACTGCAGGGTCGCGACGGTTGCGATGACGAGAGTGGTGATGCGCATGGTCAGTTGCCGAAGCTCGGCCTCCCTGTGCTGTCGGACACGGCGAAGATCGGCCGGCCGATCGAATGGGGGAAGATGTCGTCGAGATAAAAATGGATCTGGGCGATGGCGCCTACGCTGGTCCCGCTCGCCCGGTTGATCGGGATCATCGCTTCGAGCCCGACCTGGTAAGTGTCGCCGACCCAGAGCACGCCGGGATTGACCGTTCCGGTGGTGAGCGTGCCCGAGGTCAAAGTGTTGGCGACAGGCGTCTGCAGCGCAACCTCGACGATCGGGATCAGCCGATTGACGAAGTCCGGCAGCCCGAGATCGACCACCGAGGCGTTCAGATAGGGCAGGCTGTACTGGAGCGATGCGCCCCAGACCAGGACATCGGGGTGCTGCTCGAAGTCGAGATCGCCCGTGTCGGGATCGAACGTGGTGCTCGATCTCGATCCCGGGATCGCATAGCCGACCTGACCGGTGATCGCGAACGGGCGGGCCCAGTTCAGCGTCTCCGGCAGGTCGCCGAGGCCTTTGCCGAAAAAGACCGTTGGCGTGTAGGTGGTGAAGCTTTCGGCTCCGACCTGCTGAGCGCCGCTGCCGCCCCACTCGACGTTGAGGCCGGCCGAAAGCACGAACTCGTGCGTCGGATTTTTATAAAGGCGATACTTGAAGGTCGTTTCGAGATTCTGGAAGCCCGATGCGTCGGTCCCGTTCGGCCCGCCCGGAGCGCGGAGGTGAGTCCAGGTGGGCTCGAACGAAACCGCGAAGTCTTCGGTGATGCGTTTCGAGAACTCTCCCGAGACGTCCAACTCGCGAGCCGAAGGATCGTCCTCGTTCTTGAAGACGGAGATGGTCGGGAAGGCGAGTTCGTCGTTGACCCCGGGATCGTCGATCGCGAGCGTGGCCGGAAAGAATCTCTTGCCCACGATCTCGTGGGCTTGGATTCCGCTTGGAACCAGTATCAGCGCAAGTCCCGGCAGGACTGCGCGGAGCGTACGAATGGACATGAAGTCCTCCGCTGCCGATGGCGTGAGACGGCGAATGGGGCGGGCGAGCCGCCGATGTCAGGCCGTCAGCGGAGGTGCTCGGGCTTGTTCCTTGAACAGTCCGGGGAGATACCGCCCGACGTCATGCAGAGACGACCATCGAATGCGATCCGGGTCCGAAGGCTCGGATGTAGCACGAACAGCATCGGGAGCGACGAACGCCGCGCAACCGCAGGCGAGGCAAAGGTCGCAGCAGCTTCCGGAATGCCCCGACTGGCCGCTGTGGCCGGATGTGCCGGGTCCGCTGGTGCCCGCGCAGAACTCCGTTGCGAGGGCGTGGCCGCCCTCGTGGTGGAGCGGCGCCAGTCCGAGGATGGCGTGGAGGACAAGCGCATAGGCAACGACCCAGGCGGTGATGCGCCGCAATGGGCTCCAGCCTCGCTTCTTGCCTCGGTCGGGCACCGTATGCCTCCGAATTCGCCTTATATCATTGATGGCGAACCTCGAACCAGGTTCCGGGCAACCCACAGATGGTTCGGTATTTTGTGCTCGGGACGCGTGCCCGAGATCGGAGCAGGCTTTCCGGGATCGCTAAAATGCGAGTGATCGGCTCAGCGAGGCGGAAATTCCCCTGTGGCATCATTGCACCTCTGCCGGAATAGCGTTTTGGGGCTGAAATGCGCGCGATGGTGGTGCCGGTCGTGCTTTTGGGTCTGGTGACCGGCGTCACCACCGACGAGCCGAGCGAGCGCGAGATGAGCGGGGCCTTCGCCGCCGCACTGGCTGACGGAGTTCGGAGCGCGCTCGATTTCCTGGCCGAGACCGGAGGCGCCGAAGCCGTCGAGCGGGTTCGCCAGGCCGGCACCGACCGCTTCGAGATACACTCACTGCGCAAATTCGACTGCCGGCACGACCGGCCCGGCAGAGCCCACGTGTGCGCCTTTTCGGTCGAGATCGGCGTGGTGACCGGGACCTTGCGGCGGACCCTGACCGGCCGCTTCTACCGCGGGCCGCGGGGCTTCGTGTTCCGGAACGAGGTCTAGGTCGTGTGGACACTTGGGATTCCCTTGAAGCGGCAAATCAGATTCAAGACTGCGTTTTGGGAGGCAGTCTTGGGTGTGATGGACCGTTTGGTTTTGAGCGACGCGGCGTGGGATCGGATGGCACCGCTGATCATCGGCCGGCCCGACCAAAGGGGATCAACTGGACGCGACAACCGAATGTTCGTGGAGGGCGTCCTATGGATTGTGCGGACGGGCGCGCCCTGGCGTGATCTTCCCGTGGTGTTTGGCGATTGGAACAGCGTTTTCCGGCGCTTCAGTCGCTGGAGCACCAAAGGTGTTTGGTGGCGCATCTTCGAGGCGATGTCCGATGATCCGGACTTCGAATATCTGATCGTTGATTCCACCATCGTCCGCGCCCATCAGCCCGCTGCCGGGGCTAAAAAAGGGGGTCTGAAGATCAAGCCATCGGCCGTTCGCGCGGCGGCCTGAGCACCAAGATCCACATGGCCGTTCGAGGCTTGGGATGCCCCGTGCGGTTCATACTGACCGCGGGTCAGAAGGGTGATGCACCACAAGCTGCAGCCCTGATCGAGGAACTGCCCGCCGAGGTCGTCATGGCCGATACAGCCTATGACGCGGACCACCTGCGGCAAGCCATCGCCGCCAAGGGAGCGTTGGCCGTGATTCCCAACAACCCGTCACGGGCGCTCAAATATCCGCTCGACAAGCATCTCTACGCCCAGCGACATCTGGTGGAATGCTGTTTCAGTAAGCTCAAGCAGTTCCGACGCGTTGCAACCCGCTTCGAAAAGACCGCCCGAAATTACCGCGCAGTCGTCACTCTCGCAGCTATCGTGCTATGGACACGATAAGTGTCCACACGACCTAGAGCATGATCCAAAAATGGGGACACCGATTCAGACAAAGTTCGCATCGGAGCCTTTTGCAAGGTCTTGCGAACTTCGGAACCGGGACACTAGCGTTGACGCGCTGCTTCGTTGCATAAGCAACGAAGGGGCGTGAGGGAAACGAACAACAACCAGGAGGATCTCATGAACGCCGAGGCGACAAGGCAGGCTGATTCGCCGGCCATTTTCGACGTCGGAATCAACGATCGCCTGCCGCCTGGACAGCTTCTCGTGCTGGGGCTTCAGAACATCTTCGGCATGACCGGAATGTTCGTGTTTCCGGGCCTTCTCGGCCGCGCGTTCAACCTGCCGGCCGAGCAGATCGCTTATCTGTACGGGATGACCTTCGCGGTCTGCGGCATCATTACGATTCTCCAGTCGGCCTTCCTGCTGAGGCTGCCGATCGTGCAAGGTCCCTATGCGGGCAGTTTCGCCGCCCTGCTGGCGGTTGGTCATCTGCAGTCGGGCGGGCTCGGCTTCGCCTACGGGTCGTTCTTCGTCGCTTCGATCATCTGGTGCGTGCTGACTGTTCCGATCCGCGGCTGGAGCATCATCGGCCTGTTCGCCCGCTATCTGCGCGCGCCGATCATCTCCGGAATGATCGTGATGTTCGTCATGATCCAGATTGCGAACGTGGCGCTGCCGAACTGGATCGGCCTGCGCCAGAGTCCCGGATTCCCGGTCGTCAATCTGGGGGCGGGCGCGCTTGCGGTGGCCGTGCTGATCATCGTCACGCTATGGGGCGGCCGCATTCTGCGCCGTGCGGCGATCCTGCTCGGCCTTGCGGCCGGCACGATCTGCTATGCGGTGTTCCGACCGATCTCCTTCGGCGCCATTGCCCAGGCCCCGCTGATCGTCACCCCGCGCTGGTTCCCGTTCGGCTTCGGCGTCGAGGCCGATCTGGTGATCGTGTTTCTTCTGGTGCTCATTCCCGCCGGGTTCGGTTCGATGGCCCTGTATCAGATGGTCGCCGACTGGGGCGGCGAGAAGCTCTCGTCGGGGCGGATGTCGCAGGGTGTGTTCGCGGTCGGGCTCGGGTCCGTGCTTGCCGGCATCGTCGGCGGCTTCAGCACGATCGTCTATCCGGACAACATCGGCATGCTGCGCGCGACGCGGGTCGCCTCGCGCTATGCCACGCTCGCCGCGGGCGTGCTGCTGATCGTGCTCGGCGGTTGCGTCAAGTTCGACATGCTGCTGGTGCTCGTGCCGCTGCCGGTGCTGTCCGCCGCCGCCACGCTGCTGTTCGGCATCGTCTTCATGCACGGCGTGCACATCCTGGCGAAGGTCGATTGGGACGACCGCAAGTACATCGTGGCCGGTTTCGCGCTGCTGATCGGGCTTGGCGGGCTGTTCATCCGGCCCGACGTGCTGGAGGCGATGCCGCTCATGCTGCGGCTGGTGGTCGAGCAGCCGGTCATCTCCGGCGGCCTTACCCTCGTCATCCTGCATGCTCTGCTCTGCCCGGTGCCGCCGGAAACGAAGGCGGAGCCTGCATAATGGTCGTCGACATGCACGGCGATCAGGGGTGAAATGGCCGCCGAGGACTTGATGAACGCGCCGGATGAAACGCCCTGGCACCGCGTGGTGCTGGAGACGCTGCGAGAGAACAAGATCGATCTCGTGGTCTACGTGCCGGACCGCGTGTTCACGCCTCTGATCGAGGCGCTGCACGCGGACGCCTATTTCACGACCTTCCCGGCCGCGCGCGAGGAGGAGGCCGTGGGAATCCTCACCGGCGCCTGGATGGGCGGGCGGCTCGGCGCCATGCTGATGCAGACGAGCGGCTTCGGCACCATTCCGAACGCGCTCGCCTCGCTCGCCGTGCCTTACCAGATCCCGCTTCTCATGTTCGTGTCCGAGCGCGGCACGCTCGGCGAGTTCAACCTCGGCCAGGCGCTCGTCTGCCGCACGATGCGGCCCGTGCTTGCCGCGCTTGCTGTCGAGCACCACACGATCACGCGGCATGACGAGCTTGCCTTCATCGTCGACCGCTCGATCAAGCAGGCCGTCGCCACGCAGGCGCCGGTCACCTTCATCCTCTCTCCGCTGCTGACCGGCGGCAAAGTGTTCGCGCAGTGAGACATGAGATGAACCGCAGAGAGCCTCAGGTCGCCGGTTTCCACAATGCCAAGGTGGTCAACCGCTTTGAGCTGACGCAGCGGCTCGTGGCGAAGCTGCACCGCGAGGAGGCGGTGGTCGCCGGAATCGGCAACACCAATTTCGACCTGTGGGCCGCCGGCCGACGTGCGCAGAACTTCTACATGCTGGGCAGCATGGGGCTCGCCGTGCCGATCGCTCTCGGGGTGGCGCTGGCGCAGCCGCACCGGCACGTGTTCGCGCTCGAAGGCGACGGTTCACTGTTGATGCAGCTCGGGTCGCTCACGACCATCGCCATGCTGGCTCCGAAGAACCTCACCGTGATCGTGATGGACAACGGCATCTATCAGATCACCGGCAACCAGCCGACGCCCGCGGCAGCGCGGGCGGACTTCGTGGCGCTGGCGCGTGCGTCCGGACTTTCCAACAGCGCGTGGGCGGCGGACGAAGCGGATTTCGAACGCCTGGTCGACGAGGCGCTCGCGAACGACGGGCCGACTTTCATCGCGGCGCGGATCGATTCCGCGCCCGCCGTTGCCACCACCGAGCGCGATCCCGTCCAGATCCGGGAGCGCTTCATGCGCGGCCTCGGGGTGAGGGCAAGCCCCGCCTGAGCGGGCGAGCCAATCCAAGTCAAAGCATTTTCCGGCAAAGCGGGAACCGGTTCGCCGTGGAAAATGCGGCCAAATAATCAGATAGGAGTCTTGGAGCACGTTCCGCTTCAGTCGATCGGTACGTGCTCCATCGCGGTGATCAGAATTCCTTGTTCAGAATTCCTTGCCGATGAGCCGGTCGACCGAGCAGCGGCCGCCGCCGCGCATGAAGATGCCGATGTAGAGGAGCATCAGCAGCAGCGGATACTCGTAGCCGCCGCGCGGCGCCGAGAAGAAATAGCCGTTCCCCCAATGCGACACGAAGGTCACGATCGCCATTTCAACGGCGAGCATGAGGGCGATCGGGCGCGTCAGGAAGCCGATCGCCAGCAGGCCGGCGCCGAAGAATTCGAGGATGCCGAGCCAATAGGCCCACGCCAGCGGGGCCGGAAAGCCCATCGGGGCAAGCACCTTGTCGGCGACGACCGGCGCAAACCCGTTAAAAAGCTTGGCATAGCCGTGATACATGAGAATGGCGCCGGCACTGAACCGGATCAGCGCATAACCGTAGGGCGCCAGGGACGAATAGAGTCCGGCAAGACCCGGGATGATCAAGGACTTCTGGTCGACCTGTCCGTTCATGGTGCTCCCCCTCGTAGGGATCTGCGAATCCGCGCTCATCATATCATCGCGCGGCCCGGGGCAAGCCGGCGGCTCCCTCCGTCACGGTTTTGTGCACGGAGCGGCGGCACAGGCCGGCGCTGGCGCAAACGGTCTGCGGTCGATATGTTGCGGCGCATTCTCCCTCTGGCGGCGCGAATTCCCCGCCCGCAGATAATCCAGGCTTCTGTTCGAGGAACACGTGTGAAATGGCCAAGCTGAACCTGTCCATCGCCATCGGAGACTACGACCGCAATCGTCCGCTCATCGACGGGGCCGTGCGCATCGACGGCGTGGACCCGGTGTTCATGACGCTGTCGCCGGAGGAGATCTTCTTCCGCGCCTTCCGCAGCCAGGATTTCGACATCTGCGAGCTCTCGCTCAGCAGCTACACACTGAAGACGGCGCGCGGCGAGTGCCCTTACGTCGGCGTTCCGGTATTCGTCTCGCGGGCGTTCCGCCACACCTCGATCTACGTCCGCACCGATCGGATAAAGGAGCCGAAGGACCTCAAGGGCCGCAAGGTCGGCCTGCCCGAATATCAGCTCACCGCCAACGTCTGGGCCCGCGCCATCCTGGAAGAGGACTACGGCGTCAAGCCCTCAGACATTCACTGGATTCGCGGCGGCATCGAGCACGCCGGGCGCCCGGAGAAGATCACCGTCAACTTGCCGCCGGGCGTTCGCCTCGACAATGCCCCCGAGGGAACGACCATTTCGGAACTGCTCATCAAGGGCGAGATCGACGGCTTCATCGCGCCGCGGCCCCCGTCATCGATGCGCGGCCAACCGAACGTCGGCTGGCTGTTCCGTGACCCGACCGCGACCGCCAAGGATTATTTCAAGCGCACCGGCATCTTCCCGATCATGCATCTCATCGGCGTGCGCCGGACGCTGGCCGAGCAGCATCCGTGGCTGCCGGTCGCGGTCCTCAAGGCGTTCGAGCAGTCGAAGGCCGTGGCGCTCGAGCATCTCAGCGATACCTCGGCCACCAAGGTCACGTTGCCGTTCGTCGAGGAGCAGCTCAAGGCCGCGCGCGAATTGATGGGCGAGGACTTCTGGCCCTACGGCGTCGATCCAAACCGCAAGACGCTCGAGACGTTCCTGCGTCATCACCATGCCCAGGGGCTCTCGCCGCGTCTCCTCTCGGTCGACGAGATGTTCCACCCGGCGACCTACGAGACGTTCAAGCTGTAAATATTGGTCGGTGCCCTGGCGGTTGCTTCCGGGCGTGGCAGGCGGATGAGCGCGGTGTCATCCGCCATATCAGTGGCCGTGGCGGAAGAGCGGCGCATTACGCATTCAGCTCATGCGGCCTACGGCCTGCCCCCGCGGTGAGGGGCTCGATGCACCGCGGCCTGAGTAGCTCAGCGTCGTGTCCCGGGCGCAGCGCGGTGCGGAGTACCGCACTGCGGGCCCGGGAGCCAAATATTCCGGTGCAGCGGCGTGGATCCCAGACCTGCGCCGCACCACGCAATCAAATTTTACGCGGACTGCGCATGCTTATCTGCGCGCTGCGCCGCATTCGGGGAACGCTATCGAGGACGCCGGGAACATTGTCCCGGTCGATAGCCGCTCACCCGGGAGATTACTTTTCGATCCGTGCCACGTCGAATGGCGTGGTCTGGTAGATCTGGTTGATCCAGTTGCCGAACAGCAGGTGCGCGTGGCTGCGCCAGCGATTGTCCGGCTTGCGGCGCGGGTCGTCGCCAGGGAAGTAGTTGCGCGGAATGGCGATGGATTTTCCGGCGGCGAGATCGCGGAAATACTCGTCGGCGAGCGAGGTCGAGTCGTACTCGATGTGGTTGAACATATGAAGCGACCGGTGCGCGGGGTCGTCCAGCAGGCACAGACCCGCCTCGTCCGATTCCATCAGCACCCGCATGCTGCGATCCGCTGGCAGGTCCTCGCGCCGCACTTCGGTCCAGCGTGACACGGGAATCGAGAAGTCGTCGGAAAAGCCCCGCAGATATGGAGAGGTCGGCGCGAGGTTGCGGTGACGAAAGACGCCGAAGACCTTCTCGGGCAGCTCGTACTTGGGCATGTTGTGGAAGTGGTGAACGGCGGCCTGTGCGCCCCAGCAGATGTTGAGGCAGCTGTGGACGTGCGTCTGCGTCCAATCGAAGATGCGGCGCAGCTCATCCCAATAGGTCACCTGCTCGAAGGGCAGCGTCTCCACCGGCGCTCCGGTGACGATGAAGCCGTCGAAGCGCTCCGACTGGATATCCTCGAAGTCGCGATAGAACGACGTGATGTGCTCGGGCGCCGTGTTGCGCGGCGCGTGGTTGGTGATCTTGACGAGGGTCAGCTCCACCTGCAGCGGCGTCGCGCCCAGGAGGCGCGCGAACTGCGTCTCGGTCTTGATCTTGTTGGGCATCAGGTTGAGCAGCCCGATGCGCATGGGCCGGATATCCTGGCGCACGGCGTCGGATTCGCGCATCACCATCACGCCTTCGGCTTGGAGCGTGGCGCGGGCGGGCAGATCGTCGGGAATCTTGATCGGCATCGACCGACTTGCAGCACCTCGCGGCGGATGCGTCAACCTGCGGAGCAGGGTGGGCAGCGACGAGGTATCCGGCGTCGTGTCCCGGGCGAAGCCCGCGCCGTTCTGCCGGCCGTGCAGGGCTCGGCTGGCTGGGCTGTAAGGCGGGTCAGCGCAGCGCAACCCGCCCTATCGCATGTCTTGAAAGTGGGGCGGGTCACGCCCCTTCGGCTGACCCGCCCCACGCGTCGGCGCTGCCGCGGCTACTTCGCGGACTTCTGGATCTGGATCACCTCGGCGATCTGGTCCTTCGCGAGCGGCCGCGGGATGAACTTCAGCTCGACCGCTTCCTGCATCAGGGTGTCCAGTCCCTTGATCTCATCGGGCCAGACCAGGGATTTCGGGAAGAAGTCGTCGCGCACGCGCTTGGCGAGCGGCTCGGGGATGCCGACGAACTCCGCGTAGTCTTTGATGACCTGCGGATTGTCGCTGTACATGTAGTTGATGGTCTCGCGGTAGGCGTCCATGAAGCGCGCGATGACGTCCTTGCGCTTGGCGAGCGTGTCCGCGTTGGCGACGATGGTCCGGATCGTCTGTCCGCGCACGATGGCCGCGTCCGTCGCGCGAGCGACGAGCCGGATCTTGCCTTCGTCCATTTCCTTGAGCCCGAAGGGCGGCGCGGCCCAGCCGACGTCGACCTGATTGGTCATGACCGCGGTCAGCGTCGCCGACGGATTGCCGGTCGGCATCGGGGTGGCCTTGAGATTGAACTCCTTGATGAAGGCGCGCACGACGCTGTCGGTCGAGGAGCCCTTGGTCGAGAAGGCGATGGTCTTGCCATCGGTGTCCTTCAGAGTTTTGATCGGCGAGCTCGTCTTGGCGTACCAGTAGTCGGCCGCCCCGGTCGCCTCAGCCCCGATGATGCGCACCGGCGCGCCCTTGGCATAGGCACCCAGCGCGCCGAGCGTCCCGACCGCGAGCCCGATGTCGACGCTGCCCGAAATCACCGGCTGCAAGGTTTCGCCGCTGCCGGAGGTGTAGATCATCTCCAGCTCGATCCCGTGCTTCTTGAAGATGCCGGCCTTAGTGCCGAGTTGAGGGACGGCGGTGTCCCAGTTCCCGCGCTGGCCGATCGTGAGCTTGACCGTGTCTGCGGCCTGGACCGCCGTGGCGGTCAGAAGGCTGGCTGCCGCGAGGGCGAGCGAAAGCCTTGCGAAATGTTTCATCGTTCGTTCCTTCCCTTGGATTCTGGCGTTCAGGATTGTCGGACGGAGTCGAGACCGCCAAGGCGGCCAACCAATGCATTTGCCGCGATGGCGAGCACGAAAAGGACGATCAGCATGGCGTACATGCGCGGCATGTCGAACAGGCTGTAGGCCTGGATGATGAGGAAGCCGATGCCGCGGTTCGAAAGCTTGGTCTCCGCCAGCAGCGTGCCGATGATGGCGACGCCGAGGCCGAGCCGGACACCGTTGATGATCGGATGCCGCATCGCCGGCAGATAGATCTTGGTCGCCATCTGCCAGGCGTTGGCGCGGAAACTGTGGCCCACCCGGATCAGCACCTTGTCGACGCGCCGCACGCCGGCGGCGGCCGAGAGCGCGATCGGGAAGAAGCAGGAGATGGCGCCCATCGCCACCTTCGAGCCGCCCCCGACCCCGAACCACATGATCATGATCGGGAAGAAGATGATCTTCGGCGTCGGTCCGAGATAGTAGAGGTAGGGCTCGAATGCCTTGCCAAGCAGCCGGTTGATGCCGAGCAGAAGCCCGGCGGCGAGACCGCTGAGACCGCCGATGAAAAGTCCGGTCCCGATCTCGCCGGCCGTGACGCCGAGGTGCCAATAATATTCGGGCGTCGAGAGGAGCTTCACCAGCGCCGTGCCGATCGCGAGCAGCGAGGGCACGACATCGCGGTAGAGCAGGCCCGACATGGCGACGAGCTGCCAGATGACAAGGACCGCCAGGATGATGGCGATTCTCACCTGCGTGATCGGATGCGTCCAGATCGTCGGCGCGCGTACGTAGCTCAGTCGACCGGTGTCAGCCATCGTTCGATCCGTTCGGTGACGACGAAGAAGCACACGCTGACCAGGATGACGAAGCAGATCGCCGCGTAGGTCCCGGCCAGGTCGTAGCGCTCGGCGAGGTCGTTGATGAGCTGGCCGAGCCCGCCGAAATTGATGAGGAACTCCACGCCGACCACGTTGATGAGCGTGAAGATCAGTCCGAGGCGAAGGCCGACGAAGATCGTCGGCAGGGCCGCCGGAAACAGGATCTTGATGAACTGCTGGGTCGGGGTGAGTTTGAAGCTGCGTCCGACATTGATCAGCACGCGGCGCGTGCCGGAGAGGCCTTCGACCGTCTTGAGAATGACGGGGGGGAGCCCTGCGACGAATCCCATCATGATGATCGTCATGGCGCTGCGGCCGAAGATCACCAGGAACAGCGGATACATCAGCACGGTCGGGGCCGACGCGAAGGCGGCGACCCAGGTCTCGCACGCGGCCCGCAGGAGCTGAACGCGGTAGAGCAGGATGCCGAAGGCGATCCCGACGGCGGCGATCATGACGCCGGCGGCGAGGCATTCGAGGAACGTCAGGCGGAAGCGGGCGACGATGTTCTCTTCGAGGATCACCCGCTCGAAGCTCTCCGCCACCTGCGAGGGCATCGGCACGATGTAGCGGTTGACGACGCCGATCCGGATGAGAAGCTCAGTGAGCAGGAAGAACACCACGACGGAGCCGAGCCCCAGCAGAAGCGGGGCATATCTGGCACGCACCGACGCCGCGCTCGTCATGATCGCTGCTCGGCGTTGTGCCGCGCGCGCGATTCATCGTCCCGCATGCCGCGGCTTGCCTCTTCGCGCAGATCGCTCCAGATCTGCGCGACGTAGCGGCCGAAGGCTTCGCTCGACACGATCTCCGAGCTGCGCGGGCGGGGCAGGTGGATCTCGACGATGCGTTTCAGCCGTCCGGGTCGGTACGTCATGACCAGGATGCGATCGGAGAGCTGCACCGCCTCGGTGATGTTGTGGGTGATGAGCAGCGTCGTCTGCCGCAGCTCCTGTTGGATCTGCAGCACCTTGTCGCCGAGCAGCAGACGCGTCTGCTCGTCGAGCGAGGCGAACGGCTCGTCCATCAGGAGGATCTTCGGTTCGGAAGCGAGCGTCCGCGCAATGGCGACGCGCTGGCGCATGCCGCCGGAGAGTTCGGACGGATAGCGGTTCTCGAAGCCGCCGAGGCCGACCAGCGAGATGAAGTGCCTGGCCTTCTCGAACCGCTGCTGCTTGCCGATGCCGGCGATCTCGAGCGGAAAGGCGACGTTCTCGATCACGGTGCGCCAGGGGAAGGTGGACTCCTCCTGGAACACCATTCCGATCGAGGCGTGCGGACCGGAGATCTGTTCGCCTCCGACCATCACCTTGCCCTCGTAGCCGTCGAGCAGGCCGCCGATCATGTTGAACAGGGTCGACTTGCCGCAACCGGAAGGACCGATCACGGCAAGGAATTCACCGGGCTTGACGGTGAACGACATGTGGTCGACCGCCGTCAGCGTCCCTTCCGGCGTGTCGAAGCGCTTGACGACGTCGTCGACGACGAGGATGGCGTCACCCGCTGGTGCGGACGAAGCCCTCTCGACGAGTCGCCCCGCCGGTATCGATGCGGCGTCCATGAGCTCTTACCCTGTTTGCGCGATCGTCACTCGGATTCTAGTCCGCTTTGCTGCGGGTCATCGCTGCCATCATGATCGGGGTATATCCCGGTTCCACCCGCACGTCGACGACCGCCACCTCGCCGTTATCGACCGCCTTGATCGCTTCGGCGAACACCGCCGGCAGATCGTCCGACCGGGTGATCGGACCGAAGCCCCGCGCGCCCTGGGCGCGGGCGATGCCGGCCACGTCGACCTCCGGATCGCTCATGCGCTGGCCGATCCACCTGTTCTCGACCGGGCGATGACGCATGCGCGCGACGCGTTCCTGGTGCACTTCGTCGTTGAAGAACGAGCGATTGTTCGACACCACGAAGAGCAGGGGAATGCGGTAATGCGCCGCCGTCCACACCGCCGTGCAGCCCATGAGGAAATCGCCGTCTCCGCAGATCGCGACCGGCAGGCGGCCGGACCCTTTGAGCGCCAGGGCTGCTCCGACCGACATTCCCGGTCCGCCGCCGACGCCGCCGCCGCCGTCGGAGCCGAGATAGTCGAGCGGGTGCTCGAACGGCCACCACTTGTCGTCCCAGGAGAGCGGAATGTGCAGCAGCGAGGTCGGCCGGCCGCCGACCGCGCCATGGAGCGCCCGCGCCAGATGCTCGGTGGTGAGGCGGTCGGGAGCGAGCTGGGGGGCCGCCGCCGGCCGGGCCGGGGCGGCCGCCTTCGCGGCCTTGGGCCCGCCCAGAGCCGTGAGCAGGTCCGGCACGACGATCTCCGGCACGGCCGCGAGCAGCACGTCGACCGGCGGTAGAGCCTGGTAGTCCATGTTCCAGCCCTTGTGGATGCGGTGGTCGAGCGAGACGTGGATGACCTTCGCGCCCGACAGGCCGGTCGCCCGCAGCACGCCGGCGAGGTCGACCCAGTCGAGGCTGAGCACGACGTCGGCATCCTGCAGCGTCTTGATTGCGTCGGCCGGCATGATGTTGGGAGCCCCGGCGTGCAGCGGGTGCGTGGTGGGGAAGCTCGCGCCGATCTTGAGGTCGGTCAGGACCCGGGCGTTCAGGGTCTCGGCGAGCGCGACACGGGCGTTCCAGGCCTCGATGTCGCGCGAGGCGCGCCCCGAAAGGATGATCGGGCGCTTGGCGCCGCGCAGGAGATCGACGGCCTTGCGCAGGAGGTCGGCGGGCGCTGCGCTGTCCGCCTGCGGCATGAAACGGGACACATCGATCGGCGGCAGTTCCTCGGTGAGCTTCGCCTCCTGCATCTCGGCATCGAGGTTGACGTAGACCGGCCCCTTCGGCGTGGTGTTGGCGATCCAGGCGGCGCGCAGCAGCGCCTCGCGGGCGGCCGCCGGGGAGGCGGGCTGGTCGTCCCACTTGGTGAAGTCGCGCACCAGCGCGCCCTGGTCGCGCGCGGTGTGGATCCAGTCGATCCAGGGAC
>CAYVBN010000352.1:0-2021 GCA_964449645.1 uncultured Hyphomicrobiales bacterium | reverse complement strand
CGGAAAAGGAGAGCCAAATGCCCAAGTTGAAGACCAAGTCGGGCGCCAAGAAGCGCTTCAAGGTGACCGGTTCGGGCAAGGTCCTTTACGCCCAGTCCGGCAAACGCCACGGCATGATCAAACGGACCAAGAAGCAGATCCGCGACCACCGCGGCACCAAGGTCCTGTTCAAGACCGACGGCGACAACATCAAGAAATACTTCCTGCCCAACGGCTGATCGCCTGGGCATCAACCGCAGAGGAGATCAGCCATGGCCCGTGTCAAACGGGGCGTCACCGCCCATGCCAAGCACAAGAAGGTGCTCAAGGCCGCCAAAGGCTATTCCGGCCGGCGCAAGAACACGATCCGCGTCGCCAAGCAGGCGGTCGAGAAGGCCAACCAGTACGCCTATCGCGACCGCAAGCGCCGCAAGCGCACGTTCCGCGCGCTGTGGATCCAGCGCCTCAACGGCGCGGTCCGTGAGTTCGGCCTGACCTACAGTCGATTTATCGACGGCCTCGGCAAGGCCGGGGTCGTGGTCGATCGCAAGGTGCTGTCCGACCTCGCCATCCGCGAGCCGGCGGCGTTCCAGGCGATCGTCGAGAAGGCCAAGGCCGCACTCGCGGCCTGACCTGCGCCACTCCGCCCTTCCGAGGCCACGTGAGCTTCGGGGCATTGCCCCGGAGCGCGCGTGCTTGGCGGGGCTTGATTTTGTCCTCGCCGGGCGGTCCAAAGACCCACCATTAGAGCGCGATCCGCAAAAGTGGATCCCGGTTTTGCGTCCGATCGCGCCCTAACTTAATGAACTGGCGCATGAACTTCTCGGCGAACCGGTCTCCACTTCGCCGGACCATGCGCTGACGAGGACATCATGTCCGACCTGCAATCGCTCGAACAGAAGCTGCTCGCCGAGATCGGCGCCGCCGGTGACGAAGCGGCGCTCGAGGCCGCGCGCATCGCCGCGCTCGGGAAGAAGGGCTCGGTATCGGAGCTGCTCAAGACGCTTGGCACCATGTCGCCGGAGGAGCGCAAGACCAAGGGACCGCTCATCAACGGCCTCAAGGAGCGGGTCGCGGCGGCGATCGCGGTTCGCCGGGATGCCCTGAAGAACGCAGCGCTCGACGCGCGTCTCGCCACCGAGACGGTCGACGTCACCCTGCCGGTGCGCGAGCCGCCGACCGACATCGGCCGCGTCCATCCGATCACGCAGGTGACCGACGAACTCACCGCGATCTTCGCCGACATGGGCTTCTCGGTCGCCGAAGGGCCGGACATCGAGACCGACGCTTACAATTTCAGCATGCTCAACTTCCCCGCCGACCATCCGGCGCGGGACATGCACGACACCTTCTTCTTCCAGCCGAAGCCGGACGGCTCGCGCCTGCTGCTGCGCACGCACACTTCGCCGGTGCAGATCCGCACGATGCTGGGCCGCAAGCCGCCGATCCGCGTCATCATCCCGGGGCGCACCTACCGGTGCGATAGCGACCAGACGCATACGCCGATGTTCCACCAGGTCGAAGGCCTGGTGATCGACAAGACATCGCACCTCGGCCACCTCAAATGGATCCTGCAGGAATTCTGCAAGGCGTTCTTCGAGGTCGACGACGTCAAGATGCGCTTCCGGCCGTCGTTCTTCCCGTTCACCGAGCCCTCGCTCGAGGTCGACATCCAGTGCCGGCGCGACAAGGGCGAGATCCGCTTCGGCGAGGGCGAGGATTGGCTGGAGATTCTCGGCTGCGGCATGGTGCATCCGAACGTCATGCGCAATTGCGGCTACGATCCCGACGAGTACCAGGGCTTTGCCTGGGGCATGGGGATCGACCGCATCGCCATGCTCAAGTACGGCATGCCGGACCTGCGCGCCTTCTTCGACGCCGACGTACGCTGGCTCGCCCACTACGGCTTCCGCCCGCTCGACTTTCCGACCCTCGCCGGAGGGCTCAGCGCATGAGGTGCATGGCGATGAGATCGCCGTGGATGCCGGCCCGCGCGGCGGCCGGGCGTCGTGCAACGGATGCGCCGCCGACGTGGCACACCC
>CAYVBN010000351.1:0-2861 GCA_964449645.1 uncultured Hyphomicrobiales bacterium | reverse complement strand
GGCAATTCCCATGCCTCCGCCGATGCAGAGCGTCGCGAGCCCCTTGCGGGCATTGCGCTTTTGCATTTCGTAGAGCAGCGTGACGAGCACGCGCCCCCCGGACGCGCCGATCGGGTGCCCGAGCGCGATGGCACCGCCGTTGACGTTGACCTTCTGGGTGTCCCAGCCAAGGTCCTTGTTGACCGCACAGGCCTGCGCCGCGAAAGCCTCGTTGGCCTCGATCAGGTCGAGGTCCTCAACCTTCCAGCCCGCCTTCTTGAGCGCGGATCGCGAGGCCGGAATCGGCCCCGTGCCCATGATCGCCGGGTCGACGCCGGCCTGCGCCCAGGACACGATGCGCGCGAGCACCGGCCTGCCTTCCTTCGCGGCCTGGCTTGCCTTCATCAACACCACGGCGGCAGCGCCGTCGTTGATGCCCGACGCGTTTCCGGCCGTCACCGTGCCGTCCTTCTCGAACGCGGGGCGCAGCTTGGAAATCGCCTCGAGTGTCGCGCCGTGGCGCGGATACTCGTCGGTGTCCACCACCACGTCGCCCTTGCGGGTCTTCACCGTCACGGGCGCGATCTCGTCCTTGAACCTGCCGCTCTTCTGCGCCGCCTCGGCCCGGTTCTGGGAGGTGACCGCGAACTCGTCCTGCTGCTGGCGCGTGATCTGCCATTGCCGCGCGACGTTCTCGGCCGTGTTGCCCATGTGATAGCCGTTGAAGGCATCCCACAGGCCGTCCTTGATCATGGTGTCGACGAGCTCCAGGCCCCCCATTTTCGTACCGTTGCGCAGATGCGCGCAGTGGGGTGCCATGCTCATGGATTCCTGGCCGCCGGCGACGACGATCTCCGAATCGCCGTTGAGCAGCGCCTGGTAGCCGAGCGCCACGGCCCGCAATCCGGAACCGCAGAGCTGGTTGACCCCCCAGGCCGGCGTCTCGACCGGGATGGCGGCCGCGATGGAGGCCTGCCGGGCCGGGTTCTGGCCCTCTCCGGCGGTGAGGATCTGGCCCAGAATGACCTCGGAAACCCGTCCCCCCTCGATGCCCCCGCGCTCGAGCGCGGCCTTGATCGCCACCTTGCCGAGCTCATGGGCGGGCACGTTCCCGAACGCCCCATTGAACGAGCCGACGGGCGTACGCGCTGCACCGACGATGACGATGTCGTCCTTCATCTCACAACTCCTTCGATTTTTTTCCGTGGGGCATGTGCGAGACCGCCCTTGCACTCGCGAATGGCCACAGGCGCTGACCGGGAGAGACCGATCCCCGGGGCATCCTCCCGACCCGGTCCTGCCGTGTCAACGACGGCGGCTTAACGGTTATGTAGGATCGGGGCCGCGGCTTTGCCCGGCCTGCGTCAACCAAAGGCTCACCTTGTCGCGGAAGGCCGCATAAAACGGTGGCCCGGGCGGGGGAAAGCGCCTATTTTGAAGGATATCTGCCGGACCCCCGGTATGCAGGTTCGAGTCGGCGACATCAAGAAATGGCCAGATCCGAAGAACCGGTCGTCATCAAGAAGTACGCCAATAGGCGGCTCTACAATACGGGAACGAGCACCTATGTGACGCTCGAAGACCTCGCCGCCATGGTCAAGACCGGGGAGGATTTCGTCGTCTACGACGCCAAGACCGGCGAGGAGATCACCCGCTCGGTCCTGACCCAGATCATCTTCGAGCAGGAGAACAAGGAAGGGCAGAATCTCCTGCCCATCACGTTCCTGCGCCAGCTCATCCGCTTCTACGGCGACAGCATGCAGATGCTGGTGCCGCGCTATCTCGAGGTCTCGATCGAGTCGCTCACGCGCGAGCAGGAGAAATTCCGCCAGCAGATGGCGCAGGCCCTCGGTATGGGCGGCTTCGGGGCGATCGAAGACCAGGTGCGCCGGAACATGGAGATGTTCGAACGCGCCTTCGCGATGTTCGCACCGTTCACGCCGCGCACCGGCGAGGCGAGCGAAACGGCCAAGCCCGAAACGGCCAAGCCCAATTCCCCTCCGCCCAGCCAGGGCAGCAGCGACATCGACGAGCTCAAGCGCCAGCTCGGCGACATGCAGAAGCGCCTCGACCGGCTCAGCGACACCGACAAAAAGAGCTGACGAACGATTGGCGAGGTGGGTGCCTTCCCGCCACGCAATTGAGCGGGAGCACTTGGTAAACGGCCGCGGGCCGTTTTTACCATGGCGTCAGACTGTTCAATGCGGAATTTCAGAGACTGCTAAAATTGTTATGATCGCGGTCCGCGGCCATGGGCAGCGGTCGCGCGCAAGATCGCGCGCCGATGTCATGGCTGGCGCTGGCCCTTTCGACGAACCGCTGGGCATTTCGCCCGATCCTGCGCCGAGTGTGAGGCGGGAGATGACGACGGTCGCATCGAGCCCGGACGAGGCCGACTTCGCAACGGCAATCGACGAGACGTCCTCGTCCGATCGGTCGTCGCAAGCGCCCACCGAAAACCGTGCGCTGGTGCCGCTCGCACAGAGCAGCGATGGAGCGCGGCCGCGCCCGAAAGGCCGCATGTCCGCCGGATTCCTGGCCCAGCTCATCGCGGTCGCGCGGCAATTGCCGCAGATGCGCGCGCGCCGGCGCGGCGAACCGTCGGAAGCGAGCGCAACCTATGCGGCCATGGGCCGCCCTCGTCCGCGGGAAAAAGGGCGCATTCTTTCACGTGTAAGCTGAACGGCGCGCCCTGCTGTCGTCCATGACCGACGCGCGGGCCGGCAGGTGAAAGTCGCGAACAACCGGCGAAACGTCGCCGCTCAAGGACGCTCGATCTTCTCGACGCCCTCGATCGCGACATCGCGCTGGGCCGTGCGGATCGTGACCGTGAAGCCGCCGAGCACGTCGACGAAGCTGATGACGAGCAGCAGGAAGAACGT
>CAYVBN010000350.1:0-2170 GCA_964449645.1 uncultured Hyphomicrobiales bacterium | reverse complement strand
ACGGTCGCGGGTCGCGATCCGGCCGATCCGTACACCCGGGTGCATCCGCTCGGGGTGCCCGGCGCGATGCCGCGCGGCCTCAAGCTCGGCACGCCCAAACCGGCGCAGCGCGTGTTCTTCGGCGACGCCGCGGCGGCCTCGGCCTACGACACGGCGCTCGCCCGGCTTGCCGCGCTCGGCGCCACGGTCGTGGAGATCGATTTCGAACCGTTCTGGCGCGCCGCCCACCTGATGCGCGAGAGCCCGCTGAGCGCCGAACGCTATCTCGCGGCGCGCCGTATCATCGAATCCTCGCCGCAGGCGCTTGATCCGATCACCCGCGAGGTCCTGCTTGGTGGTGCGCGCAAGAGCGCGGTCGAAGCCTTCACGGCCTTCCACGAGCTCGCGGCCTTGCGCCGCGCCTGCGAGCGGCGCTTTCGCGAGATCGATGCGCTGGCGCTCCCGACCGTGCCGACCGTCTATTCGGTCGAGCAGGTTCGCGCCGACCCGATCGAGCTCGACGCGCGGCTCGGCGTGTACGGTGCGTTCGCCAATGTGCTCGACCTGTGCGCGCTCGCCGTTCCGGCTTCGCTGCGCAAGGACAACGCGCCGTTCGGATTGATGCTGGCGGCCCCCGCCGGCCGCGACGCGCTTCTCGCCTCGATCGGCCGCGCCTTTCATGCCAGCGCCGGGCTGCCGCTCGGCGGCGGCAACAGCCCGCATCCGCCGCTCGCCGCGTTGCCGGAGCCCGTGGCCACGCACGAGGTCACCGTTGCGCTCGCTGCCGCGCGCATCCCGGGTCTCGCGCTCGAAGAGGAGCTGCGCACGCGCGGCGGGCGCTTCCTCGAACGGACGATGACGCGGCCGGACTATCGGCTGCTCGCGCTGTCGGAGGAGGGAGCGTCCGGGAAGGGCGAGCCGGCGCTCGTGCGCGCCGGCGCCGACAAGGGCAGGGCGATCGAGGTCGATCTCTGGGCTCTGCCGGTGGAGGCTTTCGGCGCTTTCGTCGCGACGGTAGCCGACCCGCTGACGGTCGGGACGCTCATGCTCGCGGACGGGCGCACGGCCGCAACCGTCTTCACCGATGCGCACGCTGTCAAAGGCGCGTCCGACGTCTCGCGTTTCGGCAGTTGGAACGCCTACTTGGCGGCAGAACTGGAGAAGCCGGAAAAGAAGCAGAAGCCCGAGACCGAGGAGAGGCCGGCGCCGCCGAAACCGGCGCCCAAGCCGCAACACGCCGCGGGGAAGAAACCGGGCGCGAAGTCGCCCAAGGGCGAGCATGCCGCAAAACCGGTCAAGGCAACGAAGGCGACCCCGACAAAGCCGGCCAAGGCGGGGAAGTCCACGGGCAAGACCGCGACAAAGCCCTCGGCCAGGACCACCGCTCCAAAGGCGAGCGCCAAGGCCGCGCCGCCAGCGTCCGCTCCGAAGGAGGGGGCCGAGGAACCGGCCCCGCGCAAGGACACGGCGCGGAAGTCGAACGCCGGCGCCGCGCGACCGGCCAAGCCTCCATCGCCCGAGCCAAAGCCGCGCGGCTCGCGCCTCGTCATCCAGTTTCCGGCGTCGGAATCTCCCGACGATACCCCCGAGGAGTGATCGGCGGCCATCGTGCTGATCCAGCCACCCTTTCGCCTCGATCTTGACATGCGCGTCCCGCAGGCGAGAGAGGCTCGGCGCATGATCCGGCGAAGTGTGAACGGTTTGCCGGAAAGATCACGCGCCAGCTTGTTAAATAGAGCGCGATCTTACGCAAAAGCGGTGTCTGCTTTTGCGGATCGCGCTCGGAGTGGGAGCTGGGACATGCCGAACCGATTTGCTTGGGCGCGCCGCCTCCGCGCGGGGGCGATCGTGCTGTTCGCGGCCCTCGTCCTGGCGGGCGGAGCCGGCGTGCTGCGCGCGCAAACGCCGGTCGCCGCCACGGCCGAGCCCGCCAGCGTCGACCACTTCACGGCCGCGCTCGACCGGATCGAGACCGAGCTCAAGGGAAGTCATTCGAACGACTCGCTCTCCGAGCTGCGGGCGGCGCTTACGCCCGTGCGCGACGGGGTGCGCAGCAAAATCGACGAACTCGAGCCGCGGCTGGCGCAAATCGAGAGCCGGCTCAAGCAACTCGGCAATCCTCCGGGCGCCGATGCCCCGCCCGCAGACCCGACGCTCGCCGCCGAGCGGGTGCGGCTTACGCAGCAGCAGG
>CAYVBN010000349.1:0-13484 GCA_964449645.1 uncultured Hyphomicrobiales bacterium | reverse complement strand
TCGGTCAGGCGGGCGTAGAACGGCTCGTCGGTCGTCTGTCCGCTCGGCTCGGCCGGCAGGATCGAATCGAGCGGCGTGCGCCAGATGCTCGTCGGGCTGGCATAGTCCGGCCCGGCCGCGACCAGCACCGCACCGCCGTCGCGGACATATTTGGCGTTGTTGTCGAAATAGATGATCGGCAGCACGCCCTGGCGGGCGTAGCGATCGAAGATGATGAGCTGGAACTCGTTGATCTTCTGCTGAAAGAGCTCGCGCGTCGGGAAGGCGATGAGCGAGAGCTCGTTGATCGGCGTGCCGTCCTGCTTTTCCGGCGGCCGCAGGATGGTGAAATGGACGAGATCGACGTTGGCGTCGGACTTGAGCAGGTTGCGCCACGTCCGCTCGCCGGCGTGCGGCTCGCCCGAGACCAGCAGCACGCGCAGCTTGTCGCGTACGCCGTCGATCGACACGACGGCGCGGTTGTTGACCGGGGTGAGTTCTCCGTCGAGCGGCGACGCTTCGATCTCGACGATGTTCTGCCCCGCATGCTGGATTGGGACCTGCACCTTGACCGGATCGCCCGTCGTCACGGTGCGCTGTTCGACCACTTCGCCGTCACGGCTGATCTTGACCTGCGCGGTGCCGCGCGGCGCGCCCGTATCCTCGACCTGATAGGTGATGGTCTGCGACTGTCCGACGATGCCGAAGCGCGGCGCAGAGAGCAGGGCGACACGCCGGTCGCGCTCGTTCGCGTGGCCGGTAATGAGCGCGTGCACCGGGGCCGTGAAGCCGAGCGCGCTCGTGTCGGCCGGAACGTCGTGCACGCGGCCGTCGGTGATGAAGATCGCCCCGGCGACGCGGTCGGGCGGCACGTCGGACAGCGCCGTCGTCAGTGCCGAGAACAGCTTCGTGCCGTCGGTCTCCCCGTCGGCCTGGCCGGCTTCGACGACGCGCGTCTCGATACCGGGCATGTGCGCGAGGCGCTGGGTCACTGCGGTGCGCACGGCTTCGGTTTGTTGGGTGCGATCGCTGAAATTCTGGCTCGGGCTCTTGTCGACGACGACCACCGCCACCGAGGTCAGCGGGTCGCGATCCTCGCGCGTGAGCGAGGGATTGGCGAGGGCCGCCACCAGAAGTCCGAGCGCGATCGCGCGGACCCAGGCGCCGCGGCTGCGCGCGACGAGCAACAGCGCCGCAACGACGACCGCCACGGCGAGCGCGGCCCACAGCAATTCCTGCGGCACCAGTGGGGCGAACGAAATCCCGAGACCCACGCAAAACTCCTACTGTCCGAGCCGCTCCAGCAGCGCCGGGATGTGCACCTGGTCGGCCTTGTAGTTGCCGGTCAGCGTGTACATCACGATGTTCACGCCGGCCCGGAAAGCGAACTCGCGCTGGCGTGGCTCGCCCGGCACGAGGGGCAGCATCGGCTGGCCGTCCGGACGCATGGCCCAGGCGCCGGCCATGTCGTTCGAGGTGATGATGATCGAGGATACGCCGTCGCCCGCGCGCGCCGGTCGGTGCGTGTCGTCCTCGTTCTCGTCTTCCGGCGGCAGCGCTTCGACCCAGAGCCGCCCACTGGTGAAGCGGCCGGGAAAATCGCGCAGCAGGAAGAACGTCTTGGTCAGCACGTGATCGCGCGGCACCGGCTCCAATTCGGGAACATCGAGCGAGGACAGGATCGAGCGCAGGGCCACCATCCCGGGCGTGTTGGTCTCGCCGTTGCTGGCCGGAACCGCCTCGACCGCGTCGCGGGTGTCGAACAGCACGGTGCCGCCGTCCTTCATGTAGGTGTCGATGCGCGTGAGGGCGGCCTGCGAGGGCTTCGGCGCTCCCGGCACGATCGGCCAGTAGATGAGTGGGAAGAACGCGAGCTCGTCGCGCGTAAGGTCGATGCCGATCGGCTCGCCCGCTTCGAGCGCGGTGCGCTGGGCGAGAAAGAGCGTGAGACCCTGCAGCCCGGCCTTGCTGATCTCGTCGACCTCGGTGTTGCCGGTGACGATGTAGGCGAGGCGTGTCTGCAGCGTCGCCTTCATGGCGAAGTCGTCAGCGGCCGGATCGGCAGCGAACGCTGGCGTCACCGCGAGCGCAAGGCCGATGCCCGCGATGGCGAACAGGATGGTCGCGACCCTGCGCCTGTACGGCATGAGGCGTTGCAGCCCGCCCGCGAGCCAGAACACGACGAGTGCATCGAGCAGGAGCAGCAGCAGCGCAGCGAGGAAGATCGGACCGCGCAGGTCGCGCGGCTCGCCGATCCGGTAGGGCTCGACGGTGGCGGAGAGCGGGGCGAAGTCGAGCGCGGCGAGATGGTCGCTCGGCACGATGGTGTTCACGGCGAGAAGTCCTTCGGGCGGGCCGTAGAAGCCGGGCAGATGATCGGCATCCGCATGGCCGGTGTAGGAGGCCGGGACCGGCCGGGCGGTGGCGGGTGGCGGCCCGAATGCGCCGAAGCCGTCGAGGATCCGGCTTGGCGGAAGCACCTCGCGCGACTGTGCGCTCGATTCGCCATGCTCGTTGGCCGCGACGGTGCCGGACAGGGCGACGATGCGCTTGAGCATGTCGACGAAAGTGCCGGAGAGCGGGAGATTCGACCAGCGCGTGTCGGCGGTGACGTGGAAAAGCACCACCAGGCCCTTGCCGCGGCGCGCGGCGGTGACGAGCGGCGTTCCGTCGCCGAGCGTCGCCCCGGTGCGCTCGGCGAGCACCGCATCCGGCTCGGCCAGGACCTGCCGGGTGACCGTCACGTCGTCCGGGACCGGCATGCCGGCGAACGGGCTCTCGCGCGAGAAGGCGGCAAGCTGCTGCGGCTGCTCCCAGCTCAGGCTGCCGCCCAGAATGCGGCCGCCACGGCGCAGCTTCACCGGCACGAGCTCGTCATCGGAGGCGGCGAGGCGTGGTCCGGCGAAGCGCACCAGAACGCCGCCGTCCTCGATCCATTTGCCGACGCGGTCGCGGAGCTCGTCGGGCAGGTTGCCGACGTCGGCAAGGATCATCATCGGCAGATGCTGATCGAGGAAATGGCCGACCGCCTCGCTCGGGGCGACCGGACCGGAGAGGCGGACGTCGGCGAACGGTCCGAGCGCGCGGGAAATGTAATAGGTGGAGGCGAGCAGCGGCTGCGCGGTGTCCGCGGTCGAACCGGACACCACGCCGACCGAGCGCCGGCGCCAGCGCTTGTCGAGGAGCTGCACCGCGCCGGCCGAGCGCTCCGAGGCGATCTCCAGCCGGGCGATGTCGTTGCGGATCTCGACCGGGAGATCGATTTGCGCCTCGGTTTCGAGCGATCCGGCATCGAACGAATAGCGTGCGTCACCGAGCGGCAATCCCTTGAGGTCGAGCGCGCGCACGATCCCGTTGTCGTTCGCGCCCGCGGACGCGCGCAGGACCTTGACGGTGAGCGCGCCCGCGGCGTTGTCGGCGCCGGTGAGGGCGTGCGCCGGGGCGAGGCCGCCGGCGATGACGGTGAGCGGACGCTGGCCGAGCGTGCGCGCCAGGCCCTCGACGAACTCCTTGCCGCGGCCCGTATCGACGCCGTCGGACAGCCAGACGAACTCCGCGTCCGGCGTGTTGCCAAGGAAGCGGGAAATCGTCTGCAGAATATCACTGCGTTCAATGCTGTACGGCTTGGGCCGCATCTGGCCGAGGCGCACGCGCGCGGAGCCCGCGGTCTCGAGCGAGATGTCGCGTGCGCTCTCGGAGAGCGGAATGATCGCGACGCCGCGGCCGTCGCTCTCGGCGCGGGCGAGAAGATCGTCGGCGGTGCGCAGGCGCGCATCCCAGGTCGATGCGGCCGACCAGCCGTCGTCGATGAGCAACGCGAGCGGTCCGTTCGCATGCGAGGCGGCGATCGGCGGATTCCACATCGGCCCGGCCGCGGCCTGGATGCCGCGCGCGGCGCGCGCGACCCGCAGCAGCGTAAGCCACCACGGAGTGCGCGCCGGCGTTTCCTCGCGCGGCGCAATGTCGAACAACAGGCGCGTCGGCGGAAAGTCGATGCGGCGCGGGCGTGGCGGCACGAGACGCAGCAGCCACCACAGAACCGGCAGGCTCAGCAGGCCCAGCAGAACGAGCGGCTGGGCGAAAGCGAGCGGGAGACCCGGGATCATGTGTAGCTCCCGGCCGGCGTGAGCGCGTGCCAGCGGTTGATGCCGGTGCCGGCCGGTCCTGATCCCATCTGCATGTGCAGCTTGAGCAACAGCTCGCTCGCCGGACGATCGGTGCGATGAATGGCGAACGTCCATCCCAGCCGATCGGTTTCGGCGCGGATCTCGGCCCGATGCCGCTCGACGCGCGCGGCATAGTCGGCCCGCCACGTCTCGGCGCGTCCGGCAGTGATCGAGCCGGCTCCCTCCGGCTCGACGAACTCGACGCGTCCCGCATAGGGAAACGTCTCTTCGGCCGGATCGACGATCTGCACCACGTGGCCGTGCGCTCCGCCCGCCGAGAGCTGGGCGATCGTGCGATGAACGTCCGCGATCGGGCTCCAGAGATCCGACAGCATGACGATTTCGGCGAGCGGGGAGGGCGAGAACGACGGCGGCAGGCTGGCGCGCTGGGCGGGATCGTGGACGATCGCTTCGGCGAGCTTCTCGATCACGTTCCGGCTCGCGGTCGGCCGCATGAGACCCGGCACGCCGATGCGCTCGCCGCCTTCGACCAGCACTTCGGCAAGCGCCATGGCGACAACGAGCGTGCGTTCGATCTTGCTGTCGCGCGCCAATGCGGACCGGAACGCCATCGAGGGCGAGCGGTCGGGCCAGATCCACACGGTGTGCGCGGCTTCCCACTCCTGCTCGCGGACATAGAGATGATCGTCGCGCGCGGAGCGGCGCCAGTCGACACGCGCGGCCGGCTCGCCCGACACGAAGCGGCGGAACTGCCAGAAATTCTCGCCCGTGCCGGCGCGCCGGCGTCCGTGCAGCCCGTGAATGATGGTCGCGGCGACGCGGCGAGCCTCGAGAATGAGCCGCGGCATCGTCGCCGCAAGCGTACGACTCTCGCCGACAGCGTGAGGGACTGCGCGGACGTCGTGACCGGGTGCTGCGGCGTCAGCCATGCGTTATCCGATGCGGGCCTTCAATCGCCCGATCACCCCGGTGATGGTTTCGCCGTCCGCGCGGGCTGCGAACGTGAGCGCCATGCGGTGCTTGAGGACCGGCTCCGCCAAGGCGACGACGTCGTCGACGGAGGGCGCATAACGGCCATCCAGCAGGGCGCGTGCGCGCACCGCCAGCATCAAGGCCTGGCTCGCACGCGGTCCCGGCCCCCAGGCGATGAGGTTGCCTTGCACGCCGCCTTCCGGGCCCGGCCGCGCCGAACGCACCAGCGCGAGGATCGCGTCGACCACGGATTCGCCGACCGGCAGCCGTCGCACCAGCCGCTGCGCCGACATGAGCTCTTCGGCCGTCATAGCCGGCCGCGGTTTGGTCTCCTCGGCGCCCGTGGTGTCGAACAGGATGCGGCGTTCGGCCTCGAGATCGGGATAGTCGACGTCGATCTCCATCAGGAACCGGTCGAGCTGGGCTTCCGGCAGCGGGTAGGTGCCTTCCTGCTCGAGCGGGTTCTGCGTGGCGAGGACGTGAAACGGCTTCGGCAGGTCGTGGCGCGCGCCCGCAACGGTCACATGCTGCTCCTGCATCGCCTGCAGCAACGCCGACTGCGTGCGCGGGCTCGCGCGGTTGATCTCGTCCGCCATGAGGAGCTGGGCGAAGACCGGCCCCGGGATGAACCGGAAGCTGCGTTTGCCGCCGGGGCTCTCTTCCAGCACTTCGGTACCGAGAATGTCGGACGGCATGAGGTCCGGCGTGAACTGGATGCGCCGCGCGTCGAGCCCGAGCACGACGCCCATCGTCTCGACCAGCTTGGTCTTGGCGAGGCCCGGAACTCCGACCAGAAGCGCATGGCCGCCCGAGAGAATTGTCACCAGCGCGTGCTCGACGACGGGATCCTGGCCAAAGATGACGTTCCCGATCGCCGCCTTGGCGGCGCGCACATGGGCTGCGGTCGTCTCGGCGGCCCGGACGATCATGTCTTCCAGTTTTTCCAGTCCGTCCCCGCTCGACACTGCCATAACGGCCACTCCTCGTGATCGGTTTCGAAGTCTCTGCAGCCCTTTAGGGGCGATCGCCTGTGTCCGCGCCGTCCACCGAGCGTGCCGAAGACACGAATCTAGGGCGGATTTCTCTCATTCAACGGCAGCTTACGCTATTTTGTTGGGATCGCGATTCCGCCTGTGGAATCACGATCACGCGAGCGGCCGAGCGAACATGCTAGCTTGGTTTCCGTCATGGTGGAGCAAGAGCAGCCAAAAGCAGGCGGAATCGAGACGTTCGTGGCGGGTGCCGGAACGTCGGGCGCGGGCGGGCCGCGGCCCGTCCACCTCTGGAATCCGCCCTTTTGCGGCGACATCGACATGCGCATCGCCGCCGACGGCACCTGGTTCTATCAAGGGTCGCCCATCCGCCGGCCGGCGCTCGTCCGGTTCTTCGCCTCCATCCTCAAGCGCGAGGACGGAAAATACTATCTCGTCACGCCTGTGGAAAAAGTCGGTATCAGGGTCGACGACGTGCCGTTTCGTGCGGTCGAGATGAAGGTCGAAATGGAATTGAATTCCGCGGGTCGGACGCTGACGTTCCGCACCGACGTCGACGACTGGGTCGCATGCGGGGCGGACCATGCGCTCCGCTTCGAGCCGGACGACGCGGCCGGCGTTCTCAAACCCTACCTTCACGTGCGCGACGATCTGTGGGCGCGGGTGGTGCGCAGCGTCTTCTACGATCTCATCGAACTCGGCGAGGAGCGCTAGGTCGCAGGCGAACCGATGTTCGGGGTAGCTTCGCGCGGCGCCTTCTTCGCTATGATGAAGGCGGATCAATTGAGGGACCTCGCTTGATGGAGCAGACGGAGGCTTCCGGCCCGGAGACGGACGCGCAGGGTTTCTTCGCGCGCGTGCGCGAGCGCCTCACGCTGGAGGCGCCGGCGGGCCTGACGGATCCGGCCGTCATCCCCGCGCGCGGCGATCACGACCTCGATCCGGTGATGCGGGCGATCGCCGAGGTGAGACCGATCCGGCCGGCCGCGGTGCTGGTGCCGGTGGTCGCGCGGACACCCCCGACCGTCCTGCTGACCCAGCGCTCCGCCTCGCTCCCCGATCATCCGGGGCAGGTGGCGTTTCCGGGCGGCAAGATCGAAGCGGGCGAAACTCCGGTGGCCGCGGCGCTGCGCGAGGCCGACGAGGAGATCGGCCTCGACCGGCGATACGTCGAGCCGCTCGGCTATCTCGATCTCTACATGACGACGCTCGGCTATCGCATCGTGCCGACGGTCGCACGCGTGTCGCCCGGCTATTCCGTCACGCTCAATCGCAACGAGGTCGACGACGTGTTCGAGGTGCCGCTCGAATTTCTGATGGGACCTGCCAACCATCAGCGTCACAGCCGCGAATGGAACGGGATGACGCGGACCTACTATGCGATGCCGTTCGGCGAGCGCTACATCTGGGGCGTGACGGCGGGCATCCTGCGGAATCTCTACGAGCGGATCTGCCGGCGATGATCCGTCCGCTGTTCATCGAGCTCGCCCTGTTCTTGGCCCCGTTCGCGGCCTATGCCTTGTTCCTCTGGGCGACGCGCGCGGGCGTGCTCGACCCGAACGCCTGGAATCTGTCACGGCTCGGCTGGCTCACGATCGCCGCATTGCTGCTGGTCGTCGGCAGCTTCGTCATCCTTGCGCAATATTCCGGCGTTCCGCCGGGCTCCACCTATGTGCCGGCGCACGTCGAAAACGGCCGGTTCGTTCCGGGACGCACCCAGTGACCGATCATCCGAGCGGCCACCTCGCGGATTTTTCCTGGCTGCGCCGGGGATCGGTCGGCCGCTTGCTCGCGATCCTCGACCGTGACGGCGAGGAAGCGCGCGTGGTCGGCGGAGCGGTGCGCAACGCGCTGCTCGGCCTCCCGCCCGGCGACGTCGACATCGCCACGACGGCGTTGCCGGACGAGGTCGTCCGCCGGGCCGAGGCGGCCGGCTTCAAGGCCGTGCCGACCGGCATCGAGCACGGCACGGTCACGATCGTCGCCGATGCGCATCCGATCGAGGTGACGACGCTGCGCCAGGACGTCGAAACTTTCGGCCGCAGAGCGCGGGTTGCATTCGGCCGTGATTGGAAGACCGACGCCGAACGGCGCGATTTCACCATGAACGCGCTCTCGGTCTCCGCGGACGGGAGGCTCCATGATCCCGTCGACGGCCTTGCCGATCTGGAGCAGCGCCGCGTGCGCTTCATCGGAGAACCGGGGAAGCGCATCGCCGAGGACTATCTGCGCATCCTGCGGTTCTTCCGCTTTCACGCCGCCTATGGCGAGGGCGCGCCCGACCCGGCGGGGCTCCGCGCGTGCATCGTTGCGCGCTCGGGCCTCGAGACGCTGTCGCGCGAGCGCGTGCGGGCGGAGCTGCTCAAGCTGCTGCTCGCGCCGCATGCGGTCGCGACCCTCGCCGTGATGGCCGAAGCCGGGCTGCTCGGTCTGGTGCTGGGCGGCGTGCCGTATCTCGCGAGCTTCGCCAACATGACGAAGGTCGAAGACGCGACCGGGGCGGCGCCGGACGCCGTGCGACGGCTCGCGGCGCTGGGCCTCTGGGTGACGGAGGACGCGGAGCGCTTGACGCAGCGGTTGCGGCTGTCGAACGCCGACCACGACCGTCTGGCCGCCATGGCCGATGGCTGGTGGCGCGCGGGTCCCGATCTCGGCGCGCAGGGGGGGCGCGCGTTTCTCTATCGGCTCGGGCCTGAGCGCTTCATCGATCGCGTGCTGCTCGCCTGGACCCGATCGCCGGCCGGCGCAGGAGACGCGGCCTGGCACGAACTTGCGCATCTGCCCGCGCGCTGGACCGCGCCGCGCTTTCCGATCCGGGCCGCCGATTTCCTTGCGCGCGGGCTGCAGCGCGGTCCGGAATTGGGCGCGGCCCTGCGAACCGCGGAAGACGCCTGGATCGCGGCCGGCTTTCCGGACGATGCGGGCTCGCTCGAGACCATCATGGCGGCGGCCGTGCGCGCCGCGCGTCCGTCATAGAGCGAATTCCGCGAGGCCCGCTTGTCCGCCTTTGCCGATCTCTCGATCCTCGAACTCCTGCTGATCGCCGGCATGGCGGTGTTCGCCTCGCTGGTGGGCGGCGTCGCCGGTTACGGCACCGGCGCGCTTATGCCTCTCGTCCTGGTGCCGATCGTCGGCGCCGAACCTGTGGTGCCGATCATCGCGGTCTCGGCGCTCTTCACCAATGTGAGCCGTGCGACGGCTTTCCTGCAGTTCGTCGACCTGCGCCGCGCGTTCATCGTCATGGCCGCCGCCGTTCCGACCTGCGCGCTCGGCGCGTGGGGCTATTCCATGCTGACCGGCCGCGGCGCTTCGATCGTCATCGGATCGATGATGATGTCGAGCGTTCCGCTGCGCCGCATATTGAAAAACCGCGGCTTTCGGCTCGACGACCGCGGCCTTGCGCTCGCGTCGTGCGGCTGGGGCGTGATCGTCGGCGGGACGAGCGGAGCCGGGGTCATTCTGCTCGCGATCCTGATGGCGTCGGGACTCGAGGGGGCGGCCGTGATCGCCACCGACGCTGTCGTCTCGGTGGTGATGGGAATCATCAAGACGGCGGTCTTCGGCGTTGCCGGCGTAATGGGGGCGAAGGTGATCGCCGTGGCGGTGCTGATCGGGCTTGCGGCTTTTCCCGGCGCTTTTTTCGCCAAGGTCGTCGTCGAGCGCATGCCACTGCGCGTCCACACGGCCATTCTCGATGTCGTGGTCATTGTGGGCGGCGTCGTGATGGCGATCGGCGCCGTCCGACATTGACGCGACCGATCAGTCTTCCTCGAACTCGACCTCCTCGAGCAGCGCCTGTGCGAAGACGAAGGTCCGAAACTCGCCGTGGTTCGATGCGTACCAGACGCACGTCACGCGTTCGCCCTCGATCTCGGCCACCGTCATGACCGGGCCGCCCGACTTGAGTTGCACGGTGTCGCCGATGCTGAACGTCATGGCGCTCTCGATGTCATGGCGCACTCGAAATCCTGCGGTATTGAACTTGAGCGCGTTCCGATCTGACTGACCGGAACGCGCTCTGAAATTTCGCGCCTGGCCGCATTTTCCAAGGCGGGGTTCTAGGGCGGGCCAGCGACCGGTTCGGCGGAAAATGCTCCGGGCCGCCGCGCGTCGCACGCCCGGCCTATGTCCGTCTAATCCTCGTCGTCTTCGTCGTCGTCGTCTTCTTCGTCCTCGTCTTCGTCGCCTTCCTCGTCCTCGTCATCCTCGTCTTCTTCTTCTTCTCCGTCGTCGTCCTCTTCCCCTTCCTCGTCGTCCTCGTCCTCTTCGTCGTCGTCTTCCTCCTCGTCATCCTCATCTTCGTCGTCGCCGGCGGCAATTCGCAGACGGGACTCCTCAAGACGCGGATCGTGCGCGAGCGCATCGGCGTTGCCGAGAGATGCGGACGCTCCGAGAAAATACAGCAGCAGGGCGTCGGCGGCAGACTCCGCAGTCGGCCCGCCTGACATCACCGCGACAACTTCACCGGACGTGAATGACATGATCCTCTCCTCGGAGCTTGCGAAACACACCAGCCCTGGCGGAAGACGGGCCGAACAAGTCGAATCGTCGGTCGGCCATTCTGACAGTCTAAGAAGCTCTTGGCGCAGATGGAAGCGGGCTTGCGATTCTCACGGCCACGTCGCAACCGGCGGCATCGACGAAAGTATAGAATCCACGTTGCCGCCGGTGCGCAGTCCGAACACGGTGCCCCGGTCGTAGAGCAGGTTGAATTCCACATAACGGCCGCGGCGCACGAGTTGTTCCTCGCGATCCCGCTCGTTCCAGGGCGTGGCGAAATTCCGCTCGACCAGCTCCGGGTAGATCCGCCGGAAACTCCGGCCGACGTCCTGGGTGAAGGCGAAATCGGCTTCCCAATCGCCCGAGTCCAGCCAATCGTAGAAAATGCCGCCGATCCCGCGCATTTCGCCGCGGTGCTTCAGATAGAAATAGTCGTCGCACCACTGTTTGAACTTGTCGTAGGGCGCCACGGCCAGGTGCGCGTCACAGGCGGACTTCATGCTTGCATGAAAGGCGATCGAATCAGGGTCGCTCTGCGAGCGGCGCCGGTCGAGCATCGGCGTCAGGTCCGCCCCGCCGCCGAACCAGGCCCGCGTGGTGACGACGAAGCGGGTGTTCATGTGAACGGCCGGCACGTGCGGATTGCGCGGATGGGCGATGAGCGAGATGCCCGAGGCCCAGAAACGCGGATCGTCCTCGGCGCCCGGAATGTCCTTGCGGAACTCCGGGGCGAACTCGCCGAACACGGTCGAGACGTGGACGCCGACCTTCTCGAACAGCCGTCCCTTCATTATCGACATGACGCCGCCGCCTCCGGGCGCGCCGCTGTGGTCGGCGCGATTCCACGGCGTGCGCACGAAGCGGCCGGGCGCGGGGCCGTGAAGCTGCGCCGGAGCCGCGTCCTCGAGCAATTCGAACGCGGCACAGATCTCGTCGCGCAGGTGCTCGAACCAGGCGCGTGCGCGCGCCTTGCGGTCGTCGAGGACGGGCGTATCGGGGAGGGGAGAGGGCATCGCGCTACTCCAAAGCGGGATCGCGGTCGGGTAACCCCGCAACCCGGTGACGCGTCTGCCGCAATGCCTCGCCGACCGCCATGGCGCAGGTCATTGCGACGTTGAGCGAGCGTAATCCGGGCCGCATGGGGATTTTGAGGCGCACCTCGGCCGCGTGGTGCACCCGGTCCGGCACGCCCGCCGATTCGCGCCCGAACAGCAGGATGTCGCGGTCCGCGTAGCGGTGATCGAGATAGGACACGTCGGCCGCCGTGGTGAACAGGATGAGACGCAGCCCGAGCTCTTCGCGCCACGCAGCGAACGCATTCCAGGATGCATGCCGCACGAGCGCGACGTCGTCCAGATAATCCATTCCGGCACGGCGGAAAGCACGGTCCGTCGTCGGGAATCCGGCAGGCTCGATCAGGTGCGCTTCGATACCCAGACAGGCGGCGAGGCGGAGAATCGTTCCGGTGTTCTGCGGGATGTCGGGTTCGTAGAGAGCGATCCGCATGGACGGCCGGAACTCCGGTTGAGGCGCGGCGTTGCGCTGAAAATACGACGATGTTCCGGGAGTTTGTGCGACCTTTGGTCAGTCTTGCGTTAGCGGGCTTGCGCTCTCTCGGCAAGGGTGCCAATAGAACCCCGCTGAATCGTGCCGCTTGCCGCCTTTTCCCCAAGGGTCGGCGCGGTCCGGTTTGCCTGCCGCCGCCATGGCGCCTTCACGGGGGCGTGGGAGGGAGCCTCGGTGGTCTCGCTGCGTGGGCGAGCTGACGGACAAGACGGGAAAGGACTGACATCGTGACGACCATGTCTTCGGCCGAGCCGACCCGCCGCGATTTCCTCTACATCGCGACCGGCGCCGTCGGCGCGATCGGGGCTCTCGCGACGCTGGTGCCGCTGGTATCGCAAATGAATCCTGATGCTTCCACCGTCGCGGCGGGAGCGCCGATCGAAGTGGATCTGAGCCCGATCGCCGAAGGGCAGGTCGTCAAGGTGTTCTGGCGCAGCAAGCCGATCTTCATCAGCCACCGCAGTGCCAAAGAGATCGAGGAAGCGCGTTCGGTCGACTGGCACACCTTGCCCGATCCGGCTCCCGATTCCGCGCGCATCAAGTCCGGGCACGATCAGTGGCTCGTGGTGATCGGCATCTGCACCCACCTCGGCTGCATTCCGCTGGCGCATCAGGGCGACTACGACGGATGGTTCTGCCCCTGCCACGGATCGCAGTACGACACGGCCGGCCGTATCCGCCGCGGGCCGGCGCCGGCGAATCTGGCGCTGCCTCCGTACGAGTTCGTTTCCGACAACAAGATCCGGATCGGCTGACGCCGGCTTTCGGCCCACTCGCAGGGTTCAACGATGCACGGACAAACGACCTACCAGCCGCAGAGCCGGTTCGCCCGATGGATGGAAGCCAGACTGCCCATCATGGGCCTGGTCCACTCCTCCTTCGTCGCCTACCCGACGCCGCGCAATCTGAACTACTGGTGGACATTCGGCGGCATTCTCTCGTTCATGCTCGCCGTGCAGATCGTGACCGGCGTCGTGCTGGCCATGCACTACACGCCGCACGTGGATCTCGCGTTCAATTCCGTCGAGCAGATCATGCGCGACGTGAACTACGGATGGCTGTTGCGCTATCTGCACATGAACGGCGCGTCCATGTTCTTCCTCGCCGTGTACATCCACATGTTCCGCGGCATGTATTACGGCTCCTACAAGGAGCCGCGCGAGGTTCTGTGGATCCTCGGCGTCATCATCTATCTGCTCATGATGGCGACGGGCTTCATGGGCTACGTGCTGCCGTGGGGCCAGATGAGCTTCTGGGCCGCGACCGTCATCACCAACCTGTTCTCGGCAATTCCCGTCGTCGGCGAGACGATCGTGACCTGGCTGTGGGGCGGCTTCGCGGTCGGAAA
>CAYVBN010000348.1:0-2574 GCA_964449645.1 uncultured Hyphomicrobiales bacterium | reverse complement strand
CTGTGGAAGGTGGCGGAAGCCGCCTACGAGCAGATCGACTCGCGCACCACCGGCCAGGGCTCCTGACGCACGCACCCTAAAGCGCGCGGCGCGCCTCTGAGGGCGCGCCGGCCGGCATGCGATCAGGCCATGTGGCGTCGCGGATCGTATGGCGCGTTCTCGCGCCACTTGCGCATGAGGTCCTGCAGCTCCGCGTCGGGATGATCTGGCAGCATCACCCGGACCGTGACGAGCAGATCGCCATGGCCGGTCTTGCCCGGAAGCCCCTTCCCCTTGAGGCGGAACGTACGGCCGCCATTGGTGCCGGCCGGAACGGAGAGCTCGACGGCCCCGCTCAGGGTCGGCACACGGACCTTCCCGCCGAGCACCGCCTCATAGAGGGTGATCGGCAGTTCAAGGCGCAGGTCCGCGCCCTCCCGGGTGAACAGCGGATGCGGGGCGATGTTGACCGTGATGAGCGCGTCGCCCACAGCGGCCGGTCCCGGCAGGCCCTGGCCCTTGAGTCGGATCTGCTGACCGTCGGACAGGCCGGCCGGAATCTTGACCTCGACATCCTTGCCGGTCGGCAGGTGGACGCGCTTGGTCGTGCCATTCGCGGCTTCCGCGAGCGAGATCGTCAGCGACGCGGTGACGTCGCGCCCGCCGGCCGGGCCGGTGAAGGGCGGCTCCTCGAAATGCGGCTGGAAGCCGGTGCGACGCGAACCGCGGCCACCGCCGAGGCCACCGAACACGTCCTTGAGGATGTCCTCGAAGCCGCCGTAGCCAGCACCGCCGGTGCCCGGCCGCTCGCTGGTGCGCCGGAAGCCCTCCGGGCCCCAGGTGAAGGTTTCGAACGCGCCTTCGCGGCCGAAGCCCGCCTCGGGCCCGCCGGCTCCGGCCCGGAAGCCCTCGAAGCCCTGAAAGCGCGGCTTGCCCTCGGCGTCGATCTCGCCGCGGTCGAAGGCCTTGCGCTTGTCCTCCTCGCCGAGGATCTCGTAAGCGGCATTGACCTCCGCGAAGCGGTTCGCGGCTTTCGGGTCGTTCTTGTTGGCGTCGGGATGCAGCTTCTTGGCGAGTCGGCGGAAGGCCTTCTTGATCTCGCTCTGAGAGGCGGTCCTCGGGACGCCAAGGACGTCATAGGGATCGCGCATGTTCTTTCATCCACCCCGGAGCGGTGGGGTCCCCGGGTTGTCTGGTACTGATGTGGGGCGAAGGCGTTGATTTTGCAATGCCGAAGAGAAGGCGGCACATCGGCAGCGCCGCCGGCGGGGCAGTCCGTCACGAGCGCTTGAGCGGCCGCAGCGCGCGGACTTCCCATTTCCCCCGCGCCCGGCAGGCTTCGCCTTCGAGCCAGGATTCCGCCCCCGCACGCACGTAGCTCGCCAGGAAATCGCGGCACTCGAGCCCGTCCTGCGTGTAGGACGAGGCTACCTGCGTGACGGTTCCGCGCGCGCCCGTGCGCGGGTTCTCCCAGGGCACGCTCGCATGCGGCGCGCCGCGCGCGAGCAACTCGGCCGCCGCCGCGCGGGCGAACACGAGATCGCCGTCAGGCGGCAACTGCCCCGTCTTGGCAGGGTCGGCAGGCGTGATCGAGGCCGACTGCGCCGGGGCCTCGTCCCCGCCGAACAGCGACCCGAGCTGATAGGAAAAGCTGCAGCCGCCGGTCGCGAGGCCGAACGCCAAGGCGACGACCGAGCCGAACCGGACCGGGAACCGAGCGCATAGGCGTGGCAGGCGCGTTCCTCTATAACGGAACGGCCGGGACGTCTCCGAACCGGTCACTTGGGTCTCCAGAATGTCCCACACCGAACCGATAGAACACCCGAGCTGGTTAACGAGTGGTGATTTCACCGAGGCGGAGGAGCCGTTCCGCCTGTTCGCCGCTTGGTTCGCCGAGGCGAGCCGCAGCGAGCCGTCCGATCCCGACGCCATGGCGCTTGCGACCGTCGATCGCGACGGGCTTCCCAACTGCCGCATGGTGCTGCTGAAGGGCTTCGACGAGCGCGGGTTCGTGTTCTATACGAACCTCGAGAGTCAAAAAGGCGGGGAGCTCGGCGCGATGCCGAAAGCGGCCGCCGTTTTCCACTGGAAATCGCTCAAACGGCAGGTGCGGCTGCGCGGCGCCGTCGAGCACGTTTCCGAGGCCGAGGCGGACGACTACTTCGCCTCGCGGCCGCGCCTCGCGCAGATCGGCGCCTGGGCGAGCAAGCAATCGCGCCCGCTCGAAAGCCGGCTCGCCTTCGAGAAGGCTGTCGCCCTGCAGGCGGCGAAATACGCGATCGGCGCCGTGCCGCGCCCGCCCTATTGGTCCGGTTTTCGCATCGTGCCGCTGGTGGTGGAATTCTGGCAGGATCGCCCCTATCGGCTGCACGACCGGGTCGAATTCCGCCGCGACGCTCCCGGAAGCGCCTGGCGCAAGACGCGGCTCTATCCGTGAGCTAGCATCAGTCCCTTTTCGAGGTTTCGATGCCTACGTCGCATGCCAACCAGCCGCGCCGGACCCTGCTGCTGACCGGAGCCAGCCGGGGCATCGGGCACGCCACCGTGAAGCGGTTCTCCGCCGCCGGCTGGCGCGTCATCACCTGCTCGCGCCAT